>JAEEQX010000004.1 GCA_016285575.1 Lachnospiraceae bacterium | reverse complement strand
CGAGCATCTGGTCAACATTGGCTACTGCGGGCCTGATAAGTGTGTTCTTGCGTTGGATAATATCAGTAAGACTGCCTTCCAGTGTGTCATCATCAAGTACATCAAACTTGCAATTATCACCAACCAGAGGCTTAATCTTCTTGTCTCGAAGTTTTCCAACGGCACGACAGGTATATATATGTGCATTCTCAAAAGAATACACATAGTAGAAACCTGAAACACCTTTTATTATCTTACCACGCATTATTGAAAATCCACTTCATAGGATACAGAATCCTGTGCAGGTACATTTTGTATAGTTACGTTTCCGTTACCGTCAACGACTTCTTCCTGAATCATAACCTGATAGGTAATCTCAACTATACCCTTAGGAACACCGTAAATCTGTGTAAGAGAGATGTTATAAGGGAATATGGGTGAAGTCTCGTGAAGAAGCTCTGTTCCATCAGGAGTCTTAAGTATAATTGTAGCGGGTCCGCCTGTATACTTAGCAGGAGCCTGTACCACATGATTGCATGAATAGTATCTGGGCTCAGGTCCAAGGCTCAACTTGAGAGTAACTTCCGCACCTTCCTTAACCACACTGCCTGCAGTGTAGCTCTGATAACATACTTTTCCGTTTTCAACTGTATTGGAATATGTTTCGCTTACTTCCTTAACTGTCATTCCAACACTCTGAACGAGGTTTCTTGCTTCCTCTTCAGTCTTACCTGTAAGGTCGGGCATCTTAACCTTTTCCTTGCCTGAACCGGAACATACAACTATAGTTACAGTCTTGGTATCACTGCCGCTCGATCCGGCATCAGGAGTCTGGCTGACTACTCTGCCCTTTTCAAAATCATCATTCTTTTCGAATACTTTTTCTACCGTGAATCCCTCACTCTCAAGTTTGGCTGTTGCTTCTGCTTCAGTCATTCCTGATACATCGGGAACCACAATAGAATCTTCGCTTCGACATACTACTATCTTAACAGTAGAGCCCTTCTTAATAGATGTATCAGCATTGGGATCTGTGCTGATTACACGATTGGGTGCTACATTAGCTGATACCTCATAAGATATCTCATATTCAAGTCCAAGATCCTCTAAGTCTCTCTTTACTTCAGACTCAAGCTTGTTGGTACAAGCAGGAACTTTTACAAACTCATCCTTATCGCCCTTATCAGAAAAAACACCAAGTACTTTTCCAAGAAGTGCAAGTAAAAGAATACCTATTACTATAGCAGCGCCACAGATGATTACGGTCTTAATCATCTCTGTCTGCTTATTCTCACTCTTCTCACCCGACTGACTCTTAGGCTTGTTCGAAGGTCTAAGCTGTGAAGAAGGTCTGGGCTTACTTGTTGAAGAAGGCTTACCTGATGCAAGCGGCTTGTTGGGATTGGGCTTACCGGGCTTAGCATTCTGAGGCTTAGCCGAAGGCTTATTGCCACTGGAAGGCTTGGGTTGAGGCTTGCCGGGCTTAGCGTTTTGAGGACGTCTGCCGTTTTCTTGAGCCTTTTCCTTCTTAACATTGGGAGGCATGGAATATCCATCATCCCTGGATTTAACTCTGGGACGGGGTGATTCAGTTTTTTCTATCTCATCAAAACCTTCCGTATCTCTTCTCTCCCTCTTATAGATGGGATCAAGATTGGTCTTGGTGACAGAGTTACTCTCATATGTATCTAACTTAACGAAATTCTCATTAGGAGAAATGTACGCTTTCTTGAGATCCTCGATTACTTCACTCATCTTCTGATATCTGCGATCGGGGCTCTTTTGAGTACACTTTAAGATAATCTGCTCTATACTGATAGGAAGATCTTCAACATATGTCTTGGGTGAAGGCATATCTTCCTGAATATGCTTGATAGCTATGGCAACAGTTGTGTCTCCGTTAAAAGGAACACGTCCTGTAACCATCTCAAAAAGTGTGATACCAAGAGAATAGATATCACTCTTCTCATCCGAGAATCCACCTCTGGCCTGCTCGGGAGATGTATAATGAACTGAACCCATAACATTACTTGATATGGTATTGGATGTAGTGGTCTTGGCAATACCGAAGTCTGTAACCTTAACCTTACCATCCTTGGAGATAATAACGTTTTGAGGCTTAATATCTCTATGAATAATACCCTTGTTATGAGCAGCTTCAATACCTGATGCAATGGGTATGGCAATACTGATACACTCTGTAATGGTAAGTCTCGATTTCTTCTCGATATACTGCTTAAGTGTGTATCCGTCCACAAGCTCCATGACGATATAGGAGATACCTGAATCCTCACCTACATCGTATACGGTAACGATATTGGGATGCATGAGATTAGCTGCAGCTTCGGCTTCACGTCTAAACTTGGATACAAAATCCCTGTTCTCGGCAAATTCCTGCTTTAATACCTTAACTGCAACGTTTCTATTTAATTTATTGTCTTTTGCTCTGTAAACATCTGACATTCCGCCGGTGCCGATTAATTCCTGAATCTCATATCGGCTTCCGATGATCATACCAATCTTTACCATAAAAACCTCATTGTTCCTAACGTTCGTACTTAATTAAAACTACAGATATATTGTCACTGCCGCCATTTGAATTAGCCGTCTCAATCAATTTGGCAGCACTCTCTTCGATATCTTCTTCGCCGGATACAATCTTTAATATCTCCTTGTCATCTATCATGTTGGAGAGACCGTCCGAACACATAAGAATAACGTCCCCATCTTTTAAGGGAACTTCAAAAAAATCAATATTCACATTACCGGTAGCACCAATGGCGCGTGTGATAATGTTTTTATCAGGATGGTTTCTGGCACTGACTCTGTCGATACCACCCATTCTCACCATCTCTTCCACAAGTGAATGATCCCTTGTAATCTGAGTTATGGTATTTTCATCCGATACAATATATAATCTGGAATCTCCGACATTGGCTACGGTAAGAGTATCGTCGGATACGGTAGCAAGCACCATTGTAGTACCCATGCCCACCATATTCTCATCTTCCATGGCCTTTCTTCTGATTCTCGTATTGGCTTCGTTAATGGCATCAGATATGGCTGTAACCATTCTCTTGCCCTTGCTCTCGGAACACATCTGAATGACAGTCTCCACTGCACACTTGGATGCATAGTCTCCTGCTTTGTGTCCGCCCATTCCATCTGCTACCAAGAAAAGGTTATCAAGCGCACCAAGAGGTAACTCGGAAGTAAATACAAAATCCTGATTCAATTGTCTTAATTTTCCGATATCCGTCTTAGATACAGATTTTATCACTTCGAAACCCCTGCGCTTTCTTCAGTATGCTTACGTCTAAGCTGTCCGCAAGCACCGTCTATATCGCGACCCATTTCCCTTCTAATAGTAACATTTATGCCGTTTTTTTCAAGTCTGTTTTGAAACGCGTAAATCCTTGATTTATCGCTTCTTTTATAGTCTCTTTCCTTAATGGGATTAACGGGGATAAGATTAACATGACCGTTATGACCCTTAAGGAGCTTAGAGAGTTCTTCCGCTTCCTCATCGTTATCGTTAACACCCGATACGAGGGAATACTCAAAGCTGACTCTTCTTTTAGTTTTTTCAAAGTAATAATCGCAGGCTTCCAAGCACTCCTTTATGGTGAAGCTATTTGCAATAGGCATTAAAGCCTTGCGCTTTTCATCATTGGGAGCATGTAATGAGAGTGCCAAAGTGACCGGTAATCCCTCGTTGGCGAACTCTCGAATCTTGGGTACAATCCCACAAGTTGATACTGTAACATTTCTTGCGGAAATATTCAAGCCTTCTTCACAAGTTAAAAGTTTAACAAATCTAATGAGATTGTCATAATTGTCCATGGGTTCACCCATTCCCATGACTACTACATTGGATACTCTCTCGCCTGTAATCCTTGTAATCTCATATATCTGCTCGAGCATCTCTGCTGCCGTAAGGCTCCTCACAAGCCCATCCAAGGTCGACGCACAGAATCTGCAACCCATTCTGCAACCTATCTGGCTCGAAATGCACACGCTGTTTCCGTGCTTATACTGCATCCAGACACTTTCTATGTAATTGCCGTCATGAGTCTCAAATAAGAACTTTTTGGTCGAATCTATCTTGCTCTCGGATACTCTGACTACATTAAGAGTGCAAAAGTCGTATTTTTCCTTAAGTTTTTCTCTAAGTGACTTGGAAATATCGCTCATTTCGTCGATACTTTTTACATTCTTCTCATGAAGCCACTTGAAGACCTGTTTTGATCGAAATGCCGGTTCTCCCAGTTCTTTTAACTCATCGCTTAATTCACTTAAATATTTATTCTTAATATCATCCATTTTTCTTAAGTATCGAAAAGAAGAATCCGTCCGTATCTTCTCCCTGAATGAATTGAACCATGTTTCTTGATACAAATGCCTTGTATCTCTCAGGTATATACGTGGGAGCGACCAATGTATAATCGTGATCTTTTAAGAAACTCTCAACTTGTCTATCATTCTCATCCTTATTAAGAGTGCAGGTTGAATAACACAGGTAACCACCCTTTTTAACATAGGTATCGAGATTATCAAGTATCTTCTTTTGAAGAGCCACTATACTCTCTATACCTTCTTCAGTCAGGTTATACTTGATATCCTGCTTCTTACCCATAACACCGAGTCCTGAGCAGGGAGCATCACATACAACAACATCAAATGTGCCTTCATATGCCTCGCAGTGCTTCGTAGCATCAAGTAGTTTTGTCTCTATATTTCCCAAGTGACAACGCTCGAAGTTCTCTCTCATTCTATCGAGCTTATCTTCATATATATCACAGGATGTAATCTGTGCCTTGGGATATCTCTCGGCGAGTACCATACTCTTACCACCGGGTGCGGCACACGCATCAAGTATCTTTTCGCCAAAAGGTATATTCTTACAAAAGATGTAACTGGCAGTATCCTGAATGGTTATCTCTCCGGTTTTATATGCATCTATCTCGCTGATATTACCTAACTTATCCGCTAAGTACATCCTATCAACGCCATCGAGCGGCTTAATCGATATGCCATGAGATTTTAATTCATTAAGTATCTCGTCAAGCCTGCTGCCATCAATATCTTCTCTTACTCTTAACCTTACGCTCGCTTTATTAAGCGATGCCTGAAGAATCGAGTTCACAGTATCTTTATCGTACTGTTCGGATAAAAGATTAGTTAAAAACTGAGGGATGGAATACTTGATATGCAGACTTTCATCCTCTTTTGATAAGTCTTCTTTTATCTTGTCCTTATCCTTGGAGATATTACGCAGTATCGCATTAACGAATCCTGAGAGGCTCGAAAAGCCCTTGCTCTTAGCAAGATTAACACTCGAATTAACCGACATCGTATCAAAAGTATCCATATATACAATCTGATATGTACCCATCTCAAGAATTATCCTTATGGGCTTTTTCATCTTGTTGGTTTTGGTCTTAGAGTACTTATCGATTATATAGTCAAGCTGTATGCATCTCTCTATAACTCCCTTAACAATAACAGAGATTAATGCTTTCTCTCTGTCTTTGAGATAATCATATTTATCGAGCACTTTCTTTAAAAGAACATGGGAGAATACATTATTCTTCTCATATTCAAGAAGTGTCTCAAGTGCTATTTTTCTTATCTCAAAATCAATGTTCATCTTTAGTTAATACGTCTCCGATGTTTATCTTCTTACCTAAAAGATAATCCTTAACACTCATCTCTCTCTTGCCCTGGGGCTTAATCATTGTAACCTTAAGAGCATTCTTGGCACATCCTATGGTAAAACTGTCCTTTTCAACAAGTATAACCGTATTGGGCATCTCTACAGTTGCTTCAACTTCTTCTGCCTTACATATCTTAATATATGTTCCATTAAGGTATGCAAAAGTTCCGGGCCAGGACTGATATGCTCTTACCTTAAGAGCAAGTTTATGTGCATCCTCATTAAAATCAAGTGCACCGTCTTCTTTCTTAATCATCTTGGCGTAGAAAAGAGGACCTTCAGGCTGAGGAACGGCTTTTAATTCGCCCTTTTCAAGCTTAGAAAGTGCTTCTACTATAAGATCGGCACCAAGTACCTTGAGCTTATCATGAAGTGTATCTGCTGTATCCTCGATATCAATATCAACTTCTCCCTTAAGAAGCATATCTCCTGTATCGAGTCCTTCATCCATCTGCATGATTGTGACACCCGCTATCTTCTCATCATTAAGGATAGCCCACTGAATGGGAGCAGCACCCCTATACATAGGAAGTAAGGATGCATGGATATTAATACATCCGTATTTGGGCATCTCAAGAATCTCTTTTGAGAGAATCTGGCCAAAAGCTGCTACTACGAAAACATCAGCGTCGTATTTTTTTAATACCTCTACGCTCTCGCTTCTTTTTATCTTTTCAGGCTGGAATACCTCAAGTCCAAGTTCCAACGCAGCCTCTTTTACGGGAGAAGGAAGATAAAGTCTGCTTCTTCCCTTGGGTGCATCGGGCTGAGTAACAACCAATACTATCTCGTGACCCGCCTTATGAAGTGCCTTAAGAGCATCTACAGCGAAATCAGGAGTACCCATAAATATAATCTTCATATTTTATTCCTCGCTCTCGCCTACGTCCTGAAGGTCGCCTTCAACCTTGTCTATATAGAGAATTCCGTCAAGATGGTCCATCTCATGAAGCATAGCTCTGGCTAAGAGTCCCTCTCCTTCGATCTCTTCATATGTCATCTCAGGAGTCATGGTCTTAACCTTGACCTTCATGGGTCTTGTTACGATACCGCATTTGCCGGGTACTGATAAGCAACCTTCGTTACCAGTCTGCTCGCCTTCTGAAGATACAACCACAGGATTAATTAACACTATAGGTCCCTCTCCGACATCTACAACAGCTATGCGCTTTCTGACACCTACCTGAGGTGCGGCAAGACCTACTCCGTCTGCTTCATACATGGTATCTATTAAGTCTTCGATAAGATCCTTAATATGGGGAGTAATCTCAACGACTTCCTTGCATACGCATCTTAAGCATTCTTCGCCTTCTTCTCTGATTTTTCTAAGTGCCATTTTCTCCTCCTTAAAATCCGTTCATCGGATTAAAATCAAACATTACTGTTTCTTTTGTTAATTTAAGTTCTGCGACATCTTTTTCTATAGCATCCTTGATGTCTATTAAGTGGTTATATTCTCTACTCTTAATATATATAACTCTTCTGTATAGATCACATTTCTTCGAAAGCGATGCATCAGCCGGTCCGATCTTACTAATCTCTTCCTTACTCTTAAGATTGTCTATAAGTTCTGAAAGATGAGTTGAGAGTTTTTTAACTCTCGCTTCTTCGCTTCCTTGTATCTGTACGCCTAAAAGATTACCTGCAGGCGGATACATCATAAGATTTCTAAAGCTCATCTCTTCTTCATAGAAACCTTCATAGTCCTGCGACGCAGCATACTGAACCGCATAATGTTCACTCTGATAAGTCTGTATAACTACTTCACCGGGATTATCTCCTCTACCCGCTCTGCCTGAAGCTTGTACGAGCTGTTGGAATGCTCTCTCCCCTGCTCTATAATCCTCTGCATTAAGTGCCATATCAGCAGCTATAACACCAACAAGTGTTACGCCCTTAAAATCATGGCCCTTAACTATCATCTGTGTTCCGATAAGAATGTCGGCTTCTCTATTGGCAAATCTCGAAAGGATTGTCTCGTAGTCTTCCTGCTTCTTGGTAGAATCGGCATCCATTCTAAGAACCAGTGCATAGGGGAATTCTTTTTTTACAAAATCCTCTATCATCTGAGTACCTGCTCTGAAGCCTCTTACCTTTTCAGCGCCACACTTATCGCACTTACTTGAAAAAGGTCTTTCGTATCCACAATAGTGGCACTTAAGATTACCATCCCTATGGTAAGAAAGTGATATGTCACAGTGCGGACACTTAATAACTTCACCGCATTCTCTACAGGATACGAATCCCGACACGCCACGCCTGTTAAGAAAGAGCATAATCTGATCATGCTTTTCCAGGCGGTCTTCTATGAGCTTGTGAAGGTGTCTTGAGAAGACGCTCTTGTTGCCTTCTTTTAATTCTTCACGCATATCTTCCACATATACTGTAGGAAGTGTATTACCTGTTAATCTCTGAGTTAACTTATAGAGCTTGTACTCACCGTTTTTTGCTCTGTAATAGCTGTCTATGGACGGAGTTGCTGAGCCAAGTATTAAAGATGCTCCTGTTAATTCAGCAAGCTTACCTGCCACTTCTCTGGCATGATACTTAGGCATGTTTTCTGCCTTGTAAGAGCCCTCGTGTTCCTCATCTATGATTATAAGTCCAAGGTTTTCAAAAGGAGTAAAAAGAGCACTTCTTGGCCCTATCATTATCTTTACTTTTCCTTCCTTAACCTTAAGGAACTGATCGTATCTCTCACCCTGAGTCATCTTGGAATGTATGACTGATACGCTGTCGCCAAATCTTGCATAAAATCTGGTCAGGTTCTGATAAGTAAGCGCTATCTCGGGAATAAGCATTATCGCCTGCTTATCTCTTTTTAAGCAATCCTCGATAAGACGCATGTATACTTCCGTCTTACCTGAACCTGTAATACCATGAATCAGATATGTATTTCTGATTCCACTTTCTATATCTGAATTGACATCATCAACTATTTTTCTTTGCTCATCAGACAGATTAAGTTCAACATCTTCAACATGATCTATCTTGATGGGGTTTCTGTATACTTCTTCACAGGTAATGCTTACTACATCGTTTTTCTCAAGTGCAGCAATAGCCTGTGCCGATACATTCATCTTACCTGTGATGAATGAGTAAGATATATCGTGATAAGAAATTAATTCTCTGATAAGTCGCGCCTGAGCATTTTTATGTTTCTTTTCTGCCTGCTCTAATACGCTATATAACCCCTGAGAATCAAGGCGTGAAATAACACGCTTATTAACTTCTCTTTTTACTGTCTTTTTTACAGGCATTACAGTCTTAAGAGCCTGTATCTGAGTGGAACCGTAAGTCTTTCTTATGAATGATGCAAGCTTAATAAGTGTTGCATCAGCACGTACACTTTTGGGTTCTAAATCAATTATTTCTTTTAATTTGGATATGTCATATTCTGACTTATCGGTAAGTTCAATTACATATCCGCTTATTATCTTATTGCCTGCACCGAAAGGTATCTGTACTCTGTCACCTTCTTCGATAACTCCAAGAAGTTTGCTCGGTACAATGTATGTAAAAGGTCTGTCAAGTTTTTCGTGTGATATATCTACTATAACTTTGGCGTACAATCTTTTCACACCTTCCTGCTTTTCTATCTTACGTCTAATCCGCGATTACTTTTACCACATGCATCTTGACCTTCTTTATTAGGTCGTTAACGACTTGAGGATCAACCTCTGCAACATTCATCGTAGTAACATGTGCGCTTGAAACCGCTATAGCGTATCTGCATGCTTCCTTGATATCTGCGTTCTTAACAAGTGAGTGAATAAGTGAAGCCAACATGCAGTCACCGCTTCCCACTGTATTGATTACATCCACTTCAGGAGCTGATACATATATTATCTCATCCTTAACATAGATGAGAGCACCTCGTTTTCCGAGAGTCAGGCATACAATCATGATGCCTTTTTTTCTGAGTCTTCTAAACTCTCTTAATATACCGGTTTTGAATTCATCGCTTTCAAAGAAGGCCTTAATATCCTCATCAAAAAGTGAAAAATCATAAGTTCTTCCGGTCAAATATTCGAACTCGTTTAGATTGGGCTTAATCAAAAACGGAGCACATTCAACTGCCTGTTTTAAAGCTTCACCCGATGTATCAAGACATACTGGAACGCCTTCTCTGGCAGCTGTAACACACATATCTGCGTATGTGTCATTACCAAGACCTATCGGAAGAGAACCTGACAGCACAACCATATCAGCGTCTTTTACAAGCTTGTGATATAAATGCTTGAATTCTTCCTCACTCTTGGCATCTACCAAGTGACCGCTCTCTAGAATCTCGGTTACCCTGCCCTGAGAGTCAATATAATTCATATTGGTACGTGTCTCAGTACCGAGCCTTATAAAATCAAAAGGCAGATGTCTCTTTTTTAATTCTTCTATAATCTGCATTCCGGCCCTTCCGCCGACATATCCTGTTACCTTAACAGAATCGCCCTGAAGCAATAGGTTGGATGCTACATTGATTGCTTTTCCGCCTGCATGTACACTCTCGATTCTTGCTCGGCTTACGCCACCGATAGTAATCTCATCTATCTTAAGCATCTTGTCTATTGCAGGATTAAGTGAAACGCACAGTATCATATATCTCCTTACGATAACTTAATATCACATGCTCTAAACTCTACTCTCTCGTTGTTTCTAAAATTATTAATCTCAGGATAATAAGATATGCTTAGCCTGATATCCAGGTTGCATATATCCTTATCATATATATCATCAGGTGCATAAGCATACTTTTCTGAGATAAGATTTGTCAGTATCTCAGTACCGCTCCAATACTTGATTGTATATACATATCCTCTGCTATCCTTGACGGATAAAAATACATGCGCCCCTGTATCTCCTTTTCTGTCAGCTCTTACTAAAAGCATATCCTTAACTGCGAATACCGGTTTACCATTACTCTTACCAAAAGGCTCGCACTTTTTTATATCCTTAACGGTCTCAACTCTCACATAGGAAAGAGGCATATCAGCATCTATTCTAAGTTTCTCTGTGAGATCATCTTCAGATAAATTACTGTCAGCATTTAATCTGTCCGATAAAATACCCAGGTTATCTTCCTGTAAAGAAAGACCGCATGCGGCAGAATGACCGCCAAACTTCTCAAGTAAATCGGCACATTTTTGTAAACCCTCTATCATATTGTATTCATCCGTTGACCTGCCGGAGCCTGTTAGCATTCCGTCAGAAACAGGTGTAAATATGAATGTCGGTCTATAATATCTCTCCCTTACTTTACTTGCTACTAGTCCACATATGGACACGTGGCACTTGGGAAGATTAACAAGCAATATGTCAGGAATCTTGGTATCGGCATATTTTTCTTCTATAACCGTTACCGCATCATTAATGGCTTTTTCTGTTAAGCCCTTGCGCTCGGTATTAAACTCCAAGAGCTTATCGCATATCTTACCAAGTTCCTTGTCATCATCGTTACAAAGAAGTGATAACGCATAATCCGCAACATCTATTCTGCCAGCGGCATTGATACAAGGTCCTATTCCAAATGATATATCCGCTGCCGATATGGCATCTTTCTTCTCGGATATACCCATGCTTTTGCATATCTTATTAAGGCCCTTGTTTTCAGGATTAACGAGTCTTTTTATAATCCACTTAACAAGTCTTCTGTTCTCACCGATTAGAGGCATTACATCCGTAACCGTAGCTATGGCTGCAAGTTCCAATAACTCACTTGATAATCCATCCAAACTAACGCCAATCGAATCATATAAAGCACATAAAAACTTAAATGATACCTGCGCTCCGCATATCTCAGGAAAAGGATATGTGTTCACGTCTCTTTTAGGATTAACAAGCGCATGCGCCTTGGTAGGTACTTCGCTATCTGTAATCGTATGATGATCAGTAACGACAACTATGATATTGTTGTCCTCTGCTTTATCAATTGCGGCTCTTGCTGATATACCGTTATCACAGGTGACTATTAGTCCAATACCGTCCTCTATCGCCTTATCCACAATGGATTCGTTGATTCCGTAACCATCAGTTATACGGTTGGGAATCTTGTAATCGCAAGATAGTCCAAAACGCGTCAGACCTTTTAAAAGAATTGCAGTGGAACATACTCCGTCAGCATCGTAATCGCCTACGATTCTGCACTTAAGATTATTATCCTTGGCGTATTTCAGAGTGTCGATTGCCTTATCAAGATCAGGTAGTCCCTTATACGAAAAAGAATCTTCGATACCTTCCGATAAGTAGTCTTCCATCTTTTCTAAAGTATCGAATCCTCTGTTAACCATGATGCGAACAACCACAGGATCAACTCCAAGTTTTTCGCTCAAGGTCTTATAATCTGCACTTCTTCTAAGTAAAATCCATTGCTTCATAAGTTTTTTATAAGGAAAAACAAACCCCGCCGTCAGCGAGGTTTGTTATAATCTTTAAGGTAATTCGTCTTCCTCTTCTTCATCTCTTGGAACAAATACTTTTCTCAAGAATACCCATATCGTACCTGCTAAGCATACCGACGAATATGTACCGCAGAGTATACCTATCATTAGCGGCAGTGCAAATTCCTTAATGGAAGTAACACCGAGTATGTAGAGAAGCAATACCATGACGAATGTTGTAAGTGATGTAAAGATTGATCTTGAAAGTGTCTGTGTAATAGCACCGTTAACAATCTTCTTAACATCAAGGAAGTCATCAGGGTTCTCTTCAGCACCGGCTCTCTTCTTCTTTCTTCTTGAACCAATTGATGCAATACGAAGTTTTTCTTCTTTTAACTCTTCACGTACACGGTCGAAGATAACGATGGTTGCGTTAATCGAGTAACCGACTATCGTCAGCATACATGCAATAAATGTTGAACCAACACCGATACGTGCGATTGCATAGAATGCAACAACTATAAGTACGTCATGTACAAGACATGCGATACTTGCAATACCGAATCTGAAATCAGCAAATCTGATCCAGATGTAAAGAAGCATACATAATACTGCGATTGATACGGCAATGATGGATTCCTTCTTCATCTCGCCTGAGATTGTAGCGGAAATTGTCTCTGATACGAGTGAACCCTCTACAGCCTTAAACTCATCAGTTAAGAGCTTATCAAGTTCATCTCTTTCTGCATCTTCAAGTGAACGTGTCTTGATGATAATTTCGTTTCCACCCTCAACCTTCTGAATCTGAACATCACCGTCACCGGTAATCTTCTCGATATGAGGAGTAATCTGTGTATCAATCTCTTCGATGGTCATGTTCTCAGCAAGTTCAACGCTTGTTGATGTACCACCCTTAAACTCAAGTGAATAGTTAAGAGCATTACCTGTCTTAACACCGTTAATAACCATGAATACTACACCAACAAGGATTGCAGTAACGGATACTATAGTAAATATATGACCCTTGGATAAGAAGTTAACTGTTTTTCTCTGCTTAGCTACACCGAAAAGTTTAAGGTTGGTAAGGCCAAGTGCCATCAAGCCCTTAAGGATTACTCTGGTAATTACAAGTGCGGTAAACATGGAAAGAAGAATACCAATTGCAAGTGTCTGAGCGAAGCCCTTAACTGTACCTGAACCAAAGAACATAAGAACGAAAGCAGCAATAAGTGTTGTGATGTTACCATCGATAATAGCACTCAAAGCTTTCTTGAAACCTATATCCACAGAGTCTTCAAGCATCTTGCCGTTAGCAAGTTCTTCTCTGATTCTCGCGAAGATAATAACGTTAGCATCGACAGCCATACCAATTGAAAGGATGATACCTGCGATACCGGGAAGTGTAAGTGTAATCGCATCATTGAATACTGAAAGGATTACTACTATTAAAACTGTATACATTGCAAGAGCAAGTACAGATGCAAGTCCGGGAAGGAAATATACTGCAATCATGATGATTGCTACAAGTCCAAGACCGATTGCTGCGGCCTTGATACTGGTTGATACTGCTTCAGAACCAAGCTGAGCACCAACGATATTGGATCTTAATTCTTCAAGCTGAAGTTTAAGAGCACCGATACGAATCTTGGATGCAAGTCTGTCTGCTTCCTGAAGATCCTTCATACCTGTGATAACTGCTTCACCCTGAGTAATAACTACTGATACTCTGGGAACTGATATAAAGTTACCATCATAGTAGATAGCGATTGTCTCGCCATTGTTATAAGCTTTTCTTGTACCCTCTGCGAACTTCTCTGTTCCTTCGGGATTGAACTGAAGTGCTACAACATATTCCTTGCTACCTGTGCTCTTAACATCCTGAGTTGAAGCTCTTGCAGCCTTAACATCAGAACCTTCAAGGATAATTGAGCCTTCAGACTCTAACTCATCAATAGTCTTAAGAAGTACATAAGAAGGATCCTGCTCACTTGATGAATTAATGTCATAAGGTACTGCGTTGCCATTCTCATCAAGAAGAGCGCCTAATGTCTCTTCGTCATAACATACTGCATTGTTCTCATCTACATAGTAGAACTTCTTATAGTTCTCATCGATATATACGAGATTGCCATCTGCACTGAGCTCATATGTATAGTTAGGATTACCCATTGCATCAGTCTGAGCAATGAAGTAGAGTGAACCGGGCTTACCAAGTTCTTCAAGAATTGTAGATGCATCGGATACACCGGGAATTTCGATAGTGATACGATCGTTATTACCACCTTCCTGGTAAACCTGAGCTTCTGTTGAATATGTCTCTGCTTTATTACGAAGTTTTTCGATAGTATCGTTCATATCCTCTGCAGTAGGTGCTTCTTCTCCTACTACCTGATATGTGATACTGAGTCCTCCGGCAAGGTCCAGCCCCTGAGATATATCTCGGTAACTGCCTATTTTATTAGTTCCTACACCATTGATGGCTACATAGCCCAAGCCTGCTGTAAGAATCAATATAAGCGCAAGCGCTATTATTCTGCCTGTTCTGCCTTTCATTTTTAAAAATCCTTCCTAAACCTTAGATATATATTTATGCCTTTATACACTATTTCGCACAATATCTTATTATGCCATAAAATAACCCGAAAGTAAATATTGTCTGCGTATCAACTCGCTGACAGACCGATAGAATTCTCATTATTTGTTTTCTTTCGGCTTTTGGCGGTATGCCCAGTATTTATTTAATAAAAAATTAACCGGAGTAACAATAAGCAGATTAAACGCTTCTGCCAAAAGTTCTGCAACCACATGAGAAGTCAGTCCTGCAAGCCCCATAGCATAAACAATACTCATAATCTTATTAATATGTAATTCGAGTTTAAGTCCTTCCATCCACAAAGTCAGAAGTCCAAGATTTAAAAAAAAGCCTACAATATATGCAAGGTAGGTTTTAATCAAAACCTTCCACCAAACTCTTTTTTCTTTAGTTTTATCCTCTTTAAAAACAAATCTGCTGCTAAGTAAAAATGCAGAAAAAATGCTTACGGTAAAACCAACAAAGCTTGCAAATAGATAATGCGCTCCTATAAGAACTAGAAGCGCATAAATAACTTCACTTATAACGGTGTTTGAAACGCCGACCAATAAAAACTTAAAAATCTGAAATAATTTCTCTTTCATACTAAAACCCTTTAAGCGCCGGTCTTTGCGTCACTCACATTATCCTCTTGACGAACATTAAGATGTTCGTCAATTATGAATACCGGTCTGTTTCTGGCGGCGTCCAATACTCTCCACAAGTATTCCCCGAGAATCCCAATCATCATAAGAGTCAGACCCGAAGAGCACAGAACAACACTCATCAGCGATGCCCAACCCACAACCGGAACACCATTCGTGAAATACTCGATAAGCACGGATACAAACATCACGATTGCAAATATATTGAAAAGAGATCCTACCAATATCATGAACTTAATCGGTGCATTGGAAAAACTTATTAGAGTATCCATTACAAGACGTATTTTTTTCGCAAGCGTCCAACGGGATTTCCCTTTTTCTCTGTTTTTACGATCAAAAAATACTTTGTCAGTCTTAAAGCCTGACCACATTACCTGAAGTGTAAGGGATGAGTTTTTCTCGTCAAGACGCTCGATAACTTCAATTACTCTCCTGTCTATCAAATAGCAATCGCATCCGCCGCTCGGCATTTCCTTGTTAACAAACTTACGCACCATCGAGTAATAACGATTTGCAAAAAATACCTTAATAAAACTCTCGTCCCTGGATTTTCTGATGGCAAGAACAACTTTATTACCCTGTTTCCAGCTTTCAAACATATCAAGTATTAATGTCGAATCTTCCTGTAAATCTGCCTGTTTGGTCACCGCGCAGTCTCCTGTGCAAACAGAAAATCCCGCCAGAAGAGCAGAATGTTCACCAAAATTCCTTGATAGTTTCACAAGCCTCACTCGCTCATCCATATCACGAATTTCATTCATAATCTCCCAGGACTTATCACCCGATCCGTCATCAACCATTACCAGTTCGTAATCAGGTATCTGCAAAAAAACCTTTTCCTTTAAATCCAAATATAGATCCATTAAGGTATCTTCGTTGTAATATACGGGTATTATTATTGATAATTTGCTCATTTTTTACCTTTCTGAATCTCACTTAAATATTCGTCAAAGTCACGTATATATTCATTAGCATCATAATGTCTGCTCGCCAATACCAAAAGCACCGAATCTTTGGAAAAATCGTACATATCTTTCCATACCATCGATGAAATATAAAGCCCCATTCTGGGTTTGTTTAGTTCGACTATTATCTCTTTTGAACCATCAGCAAGTCGTACTTTACTCGTTCCGCTGACATTCACCAAGAGGAATTCCGTCTCTCGATTAGCATGACTTCCACGCACAACTTCAGAATCAGAGCCGTAAATATAAAAAACTCTCTTAATATCAAACGGAATATCCATTCCGTCTCCTTCGATAACCACAAGGTTTCCTCTTTCATCACCGAAATCGGCAAACTCTATGATTTTATACTGTTCTTCTAAGTTCATTTTTTCACCTGTTAACTATACTATAAATTTTTACTTGTTAACTGTCCTATGATTTTTCAATTATATTTTGTTATATTTATATTTTGTTATATTTTGTTATCTTAAAAACGATTAAGCGCATTTATAACATAATCCTGTTCTTCTTCTGTCATTCCGTTATAAAAAGGAAGTGACAAAACAGTATCTGCATATTCTTCGGTAATCGGAAAATCACCTTTTTTATATCCCAAGTTTGAATATGCTTTTGACAAATGCGGCGGAATAGGATAATGTATTATACTTCCTATTTCGCGTTCTTTTAAATATTCAATAAGTTCGTCTCTCTTTTTAGCACGAATCACAAACTGATGCCATACCGTAGTAACGCCGCTTCTGATGGCAGGAAGAATAAACTTATCATTATCAATTCCTTCCAGATATTTTTCAGCAAGCTTTTGACGTTCAGCGTTTAATTCATCTAAATGTTTTAATCTGACGGATAAAAGTGCAGCCTGAATTTCATCTAATCTCGAATTCGCTCCGACCACATCAAAATAATATCTTTTGCTGCTTCCGTAATTTCTGTACATTTTCATATCTCCGGCAATTATATCACTGTTTGTAACTATACAACCGCCATCACCAAACGCACCTAAATTTTTAGAAGGATAAAATGAGAAACAGCCGATATCTCCGAATGTTCCAGTCATCCTGTCTCCTGCCATCGCCCCGTGAGACTGCGCACAGTCTTCTACAAGAAAGAGACTATGATTTTTACAGATGGCCGAAATACGATTCATATCGCAGGACTGTCCGTACAAATGCACAACCAATACCGCTTTTGTTTTTTCAGTAATTTTTTCTTCCACTTTATTAGGATTGATATTATAGTACTCATCAGGTTCCACAAAAACAGGAGTCGCGCCGTTGATTGTAATACCCATTACGCTCGCTATATACGTATTGGCAGGGACAATTACTTCATCTCCTTCACCGATTCCGAGTACTTTAAATGCCAACCAAAGAGCATCTAATCCGCTTGCCAGAGCAACAGCATATTTCGCGCCTGTGTACGCTGCAAATTCTTGCTCAAATTTTTCCACATGCGGACCTAATATATAATATCCTGAACGAAGCACTTCAAGTGCTGCGGCTTCGAATTCATCCCGGTACTGATTAAAACCCCTGTCTAATCTGTTTGCTGCAACTTTCATCTGTAATCCACCATTTATTTAGTATGAAAATATTATATGTATAATTAACAATTAATGTATAGATTTATTTAACAACATATCTTTTGTGTTTTTGTAAAGACACCTCTATCATTTTACCACAGAACATATAAAAAATGATATATCGCATAATGTTAGTCCATCTAACGATTGGAGGTATGTTTATAGCGTGATTTTATTGAATATATGTTGAATATACGCTTTATTAATTGCCTGTTTCATCTTCATCAGTCTCTTCGTGCTCCGCAAGCCTTATTTTTACAAGCATTATACGGTTTCTTGCAACCTTGAGAGCCGTCAGGACGCTGCCATCCTCGAGCGTTACATCTTCGTGTTCCCTGGGCAACCTGTCCAGATGGTCTATCATAAGGCCCGCTATCGAATCATAATCCTCACTTTCGAATTCTGTCTCGAGCGCATCATTGATATCATCAAGCTTGACATTACCGTGAGCTATGTACTCGTTATCTCCTATTTTCTTGATGAGTTCTTCTTCATCGGTATCATACTCGTCCCTTATCTCTCCGACTATCTCTTCAAGTAAGTCTTCAAGAGTAATCATACCTTCCGCAGCGCCGTACTCATTAAGAACTATCGCGATGTTGTTGGATGATTGTCTGAGTCTCGCAAGCAAATCTGTGATGCTGTTATACTCATACGTGTAGTAGGGTTCTCTTAAAAATGAATCGATGTTAAATGTATCGGGATTCTTAACAAAAAGAAAATCCTTCATGTTAATGATTCCAACTATATTATCCTTACTGTCTTCATAAACAGGAAGTCTTGTATACATATTCTCTCTAAAGACATTCATTATCTCACGATATGTTGCCTTCTTAGATACTGTCACCATATCGATACGAGGAATCATGATATCTCTTGCTGTGGAATCTCCAAGATCAAAAATGTTGTTAATAATATCTTTTTCTTCTTCCTCAATTACACCATCTTCATGTGATGTATCAAGAATAGTTCTAAGTTCACCCTGAGTAATCGAAGGAGAATCTTTTTTATCATTGATACGAAGAATAAACATGATTATTTTTGCTATGCCTTCAACAAGGAAAATAATCGGTGTAAAAAGAAAGAGATATATTCTAAAAATCCATGAATAAAAAGATACTATTTTATCTGCGTTAATTTTTGCCCACTGCTTGGGAATTATTTCGCCGACAAGTAATACTATAAAAGTAAGCGCTCCTGTTGATACGGATACGGCCCATGAATAACCACTCTGAACAGCAAGCGTAGTTGTAAGTGCAGATGCAGCAATATTAACTATGTTGTTACCAATCAAAATACCGCTTATTAACTTGGAATAATTACCAAGAATTTTTAATGTTCTTTTTGCAGACTTATGACCTTCATCAGCAAGTGACTTAAGTCTTATCTCATTGGCACAGTTGAATGCAGTTTCTGCTGATGAAAAAAATGCAGATAAAACAATCAATAAAACCAATGCAATTATTTTAATTATTAAATCCATTTTACTCCAATAAAAAATTAAAAAATTTTCACTTCAAAAAATATATAAATAAGTATTTTATTTTTTATAAATCAACTAACTATTTTATTCAAATTAATCATCAAAAAATTTCATTCGACAAATATAAAAAATATTATATTTAATTCTTGATAAATGTACAAGAAAAATCGATACCATTGACAATTATTATCAATCAATTAAAATATAGATAGAGGGGAAAAATAAAATGTTGGATACGATTAAATCAATTCTTAAAGAATCGAATAGAATTGTATTTATCACGGGACTCGGAACCATAACTGAATCAGGTGGTCGTGACCTGTGGGATTCCTCGCTGTTTTATGCTCTTGAAAAAGAGTATCATATGTCTCCCGAAGAATTACTTTCTGCCGGAGAATATTCATCAAGAAAAGAACGTTTTTACAAGTTCTATAAAAAAGAAGTTATCTCTTATTTACCCAAGCCTAGCGAAACATTTTCTTTAATCAAAAAACTTGAAGACGAAGGTCGTCTTGAAGCTGTATTGTCATTCAATATTTTTGGTCTTGAAAAAATTGCTGGCATAAAAAGGACAGTTGAACTTGATGGTAGTGTATATGATAATTACTGTCCTAAATGTTATAAAAAATTTGATATAAATTATCTCTTGGAATCACCGGGAATTCCTGTATGTGATACATGCAAAAAAGCATTACGTCCCAACATAAGATTACTTGGTGAACGAGTTGACAACGACTTATATACGATGGGATGTGTTGCATGTACCAATGCAGATACAGTTGTTGTATTAGGATGTGATTTAGGTGGTGGAAAGATACAATACGTAACAGGTCACTATAAAGGATGCAACCTGATCCTTTTAGCCAACGAAGAACACTACTCCGATAAATACGCTGACTATGTATTATATGGAAATATATCAGATAATCTAAAAAACGTTTTGGAATAAAATCCAAAACGTTTTTTATTTAATAGTTTACCCCGTCTTCTCTAAAAAAGAATTTAGATAGCTTTTCTTAAGATATACTTGCTTTCGAAATCGCCAATGGGAATGGGCTTGTCATATAAGAATCCCTGCATTGAATCGCAACCAAATTCGTATACTACTCTTTCCTCATCCTTGGTCTCAATACCTTCACATACGATATCCATCTCAATCTCATTAAGAATTCTGATAAGTCCCTTGATAATATCCATTCCTTTTCTGTTGTTAAGAGAGTTCTTAATGAATCCCTTATCAAGCTTAATGATATCTACAGGAAGAATTCCGATAAGGTTAAGTGATGAATAACCTGCACCGAAATCATCAACTGAAATCTTAAATCCGTATGCTCTTAATTTTTCAATCTTATCTATGATGAGTTCAGACTCTTCAAAGAACACCGACTCAGTAACTTCGAATTCTACATAGTCGGGAGAAATATTATACTTCTCAAATTCCTCGATGATATCCTCAACAAGTGAATCATGATAAAAATGTATCTTGGAAAGGTTGATTGATACTGTAACTACATCTCTGCCTTCAGCAACCCACTCCTGAATCTTTCTGAACACGTGCTTCATAACATACCAGTCGAGGTCTAATACCTTACCTGAGTTTTCAAGCACAGGAATGAAGATATCGGGAGGAACAATGTTGCCATCATCATCTATCAATCTTGTGAGAGCTTCTGCTCCACATATCTTACCCTTGGTAACGGAAATCTTGGGCTGCATATAAACCAAAATCTCGTCATTCTCAAGAGCCTTTTCAAAGATTGGTATTAATCTTGACTCAGCCTCTTTTAACTCCTGGAGTTTCTTGGTATACATTGCAAAAGGAATGGAATAGTTACCCTTAACACTTCTTCTTGCAATATTGGCTTTGTCAATAATAGATGTAATCTGCTCATCAAAGTCATCGATTACACATACGCCTGTATTTAAGTGAACAGAGGTCTTAGAATACTCTGCCTTATGTTGCTTGCAAAAATCTTCCTGCAGTTTCTTTAAGACTTCTTTCTGAGATTTCCATTCGTCCTTCTCGAACTGATAGAGTCCAATAACATGATCGGAATAAGGTCTGCATGCCATGATGCACTGTGTCTGTGACGCAAAAACATCAGCAAGATCCTTAATGAGCCTGTCGCCTGCACCATATCCGTATACTCTGTTAATGTACTTAAACTTGGAAAAATCTGTTGAAATCAAAACATAGAACTTATTAGGATCGGCCTTTGCAAGAAACACTGAAGCCCTATCTATGAAGTCGTCAAATAAATACAATCCGGTTAATTTGTCTTTGTTATCCATATTCTCTATTCCTCATTTTAGTGTTGGATTTTAAAAACAAATATCCGATTAATTCCCACCTGTAATATTATACTTTAATACGCATATAATGTCCATACGTCATATCGACTAATATGGACACATGTTTTTGTTCGATTTGTCCACTTTTTATCCACTTTGACAAAAAGTTATCATACACCGCTATTTTACAGGGCTTGAGACGTGACAGAAGTACCCCTCATCTATGAGATATGCACTTAATTTTGCAACCCTTTTATTATCTGTATTTTCGACCACAAAACCGGCATCAAAATCCTCATAAAATTTGGTAAAAGGTTCCGATAATCCCTTGCCGGTATATTTCGCATAACTTTCTTTTGCGCTCCATATACGAGCAAATCTCGTTAATGCTTCATCCTCAGTAGATGCTCCCTTTACATATTCATTCTCTTTTTCGTTAAACCATTTCTCAGCAATACGCAGATTGACCTTTCTGGCCTGTTGAATATCAACACCTACATTCTCGTCAGAAAGCGCCAATACGCAGTATTCTCCAGAATGAGAGATATTAAAGTATATGTCCGACTTATCACCCACATAGGCCTTTCCGTATTCGTCATATGTTATATCAAAATTCTTAATCGAATTCTCATTAAATACATCGTAATCCGTTATTAAGTTGACATCCGTATATTCATCGTTCTTGAAAGTATGAGCAAAGGTAAAAAGCATGAGCTTAGCACTGCATGACAGTGCTCTGTCCCTTTTAACCTTATACTTTTCAAGTCGCTCCCTTATCTCTAATGATAAAAGGGACATCTTATCAAGTAAGATGTCCTCATCATTTTCTGTAAGTTTTATAACAAATAACTTAATCATAATTAGTGCTTAAGCGCCTCTGCGTAGAAGTCTTTGAACTCTTCGAAGCCCTGCTTCATAAGAGTCTCTTTCTGGAACTTCTTGTTCTTATTCATTCTGGCTACAAGTACAACCTTGCCATCATTTCTGAGCTTATCAGCTTCCTTGATAATCTCGCCCATTCTGTCGCCTGTAATTCCTTTTTCTACAAGGAAAGCAATCTTCTCTGATTCGCCGGGAATCTTGAAGCCTTTTTCAAGCATGATGGTGATGATTCTCTCGAATCCGATTGAGAATCCGCATGCAGCAGTATCGTTACCTGTGAACTTACCGATCATCTTATCGTATCTACCGCCACCGGCTACAGAACAGTTAAGTTCTGCCATCTCAACTTCATAGATGGTACCTGTATAGTACCCCATACCACGTACAAGTGTGGGATCAAAAGCAAGATTGCAGTCTGCGGATTTTGCTGCTTCAACAGATGCAAAAATCTCTTTTAAGTTCTCTGTAACACCATCTTCAATGCATCCTGATAACTTGTCTGTAAGATAATCAAGCTGCTCCTTGAATGTAGCGTTATTAAGTGAATCCATGCCTTCAAAAAGTGACATGTATTTATCAACGATGGAAGAATCAAATCCTGCATTAACAAGTTCTTCTCTGACGCCGTCAATACCGATCTTATCCATCTTATCAAGGATAACGAATACCTCGTCTATTCTCTCACTGTCAAAACCTGCATATTCACTCATAGCTTTAAGGATACGTCTGTCGTTAATCTTAACCTTAAAGCCGTTAAAACCAAGCTTAGATAAAAGAGTGGTTGTAGCAAGGATAAGCTCTATCTCAGCTAAGTTGCCACTCTCACCAAGGATATCTATATCGCACTGCATGAACTGACGAAATCTACCCTTTTGAGGTCTCTCAGCTCTGAAAACATTGCCCATCTGAAGAGCCTTAAAAGGCTGAGGAAGTACTGCCTGATTATTGGAATAATATCTTGCAAGAGGAAGTGTTAAGTCATATCTTAATCCGGAATCTACGAGGTCATTCTCGCTATTTGCTGTCTCAAGATTAAGTTTCTCACCTCTTTTTAATACCTTAAAGATTAACTTCTCATTCTCGCCGCCCTGGTTGGAACATAAGTTTTCAACATGCTCTACGCAAGGAGTCTCGATATGTGAAAAGCCGAATGATTCGTAAGTCTTTTCAATAACAGAGATACAATAATCTCTGATACGCATCTCCTCAGGTAATATATCCTTCATACCCGTAACGGGCTTTTTAGTCAAACTCATTATGTATATGTCTCCTTAAGTTTTTTAGTAGTTGCCTTGCGAAAGAGGATTATATGCTCTCTCATGCTCGATTGTGGTAAAGTCATTATGACCGGGATAGACCTTGGTCTCGGGAGGAAGCTTTAAAAGCTTATCTACAGACTCTCTCATATCGCTTAAAGAACCGCCCTCAAAATCAGTACGTCCCACTGTCTCGCAAAACAAAGTATCGCCACTGAATAAGAGTCCGTCTTCCTCGAAGTAATAGCATACGCCACCCTTGGTATGACCGGGCGTGTATATAACCTTACACTTCATTGAACCAACTACAATCTCATCGCCATCGGATACTGCTCTGTCGAGTTTTAAGCTAATGTTTTTATTAATCTTAACTGACTGATTAATCTCAGGATCCAAGTATCCGGGAGCATCGAATTCTCCACCGATAATCTCGGCATCGCAGAGTTTTTTGATACCTTCTACACCAAGTATATGATCAAAATGTGCATGTGTAAGTAAGATTGCTTTTATTGTTAATCCTTTTTCTCTAAGCTTAGTAACGAAGAGTTCTCCGTCCTTGGCAGGATCAATAATTATACAGTCATACTCTCCTTCCTTATGAAGAAAGTATGTATTATTTTCAAGCATGCCGAGTGTTAAGCATCCGACAACAATTGACATAGTAGATTTCCTTTCGGGTATTATTTTGTACGCTCTACTTCGATAACGCCATTAATCTGTGATATCTTATCGCAAAGCTTACTTAAGTCTTCCTTGCTTCTCGTCCTAAATGAGAGATGCATTGTAGCCACGCCCTTTTTGGACAGATTGGTATTAAGCGAATTAATCATAAGATCAGCTTCCGTAAATACCTTGGTTACATCATATAAAAGACCTGTTCTCTCATTGGCATATATCGTAATCTCAGCAAGATAATTATCAAGTGATCCTTCAAGTGCAGCCGCCTGCCAAGAAGCAACTATGATACGTCCTTTATCCTCATCGGATAAAAGCTGAGGATTCATATTGACGCAGTTTCTTCTATGAATCGTAACTCCTCTTCCTCTGGTGATAAATCCGATAATCTCATCGCCCGGAATAGGATTGCAGCACTTACCGAATCTGACTTCAACATCGTCGGTACCGTTAACTATAATGCCGTTACGCTGTCCGCCCTTGTCTGAACGCGAATAATTATTCTTGATGGAACTGATAATCTCTTCATTGGTCAGAGTCTTGGGATGGTCTTTTTCATACATAGCGAGCAATCTGTTGATTGCCTGGCCTTCCTTGATACCACCGTGTCCGATGGCCGCAAGAAGAGCATCCCAATCTTTGAATGAATAATTATCAAGTAATCGTTTTCTGTATTCTTCAGTGGCTATGGTATTAAAATCGATATTGTTCTGCTTGCAGAACTCAGCGACTTTTTCACGTCCTCTGACGATATTCTCATCTTTCTGCTGACGTTTGAACCACTGGTTAATCTTATTCTTAGCCTGTGTTGAACGAACCTTTTTGAGCCAATCACGTGAAGGTCCGTTGGATGAGTTGTTGGTTAAAATCTCAACGATATCACCGTTTTTAAGAGTGTAATCATTGCTAACAAGCACATTGTTAACCATCGCACCGACCATCTTGTTACCAACATCTGTATGAATGGCATATGCAAAGTCGATGGGTGTTGAACCGCTTGGCAACTCAACTGTTCTTCCCTTAGGAGATGAACAGTATATATTTTCTGTGAATATATCAAGGTCATTATGAATGAGGGATAAGAACTTTTCATTATCCTCTTCCTCAAGACACTCTGTGATACTTCTTAACCAGTCGCTCTTTTCAACTTCCTTGGCAGATACTTTTTTACCGTCTGATTCTTCCTTGTATTTCCAGTGTGATGCAATACCGTACTCAGCTTCCTTATGCATCTCTCTGGTTCTAATCTGAATCTCAAACGGTGCCTTAGCATCCGTTGTATCGAATACTGTTGTATGTATTGACTTATATCCGTTTTCCTTAGGATTGGCTATGTAGTCCTTAAACCTGTTGTTCATTGGCTTAAAGTTCTTATGTACATATCCTAATGCGGTATATATGTCATCTTCATCTTCTACGATTATACGAACCGCAAAGAGATCATATATCTGATCAAGAGTTTTGCCCTGATTCTTCATCTTACGATAGATGGAGAAAAGGTGCTTAACTCGACCGTCAACACGTGCATGAATATCCGCATCTTCCATGATGCCCTTAACCTTCATAACAAGGCTTGCGATGTATTCCTCACGTTCTTCCTTGGTCAATACCATCTGATCAACCAGGTTCTTATACTCTTCGGGCTCGAGATATTTAAAAGATAAGTCTTCAAGTTCGACCTTAATCTTACCGATACCAAGACGCTGTGCAAACGGAGCATATATCTCCATGGTCTCCTTAGCCTTCTCATACTGCTTGGCGGGAGGCATGTGCTCGAGCGTACGCATATTGTGAAGTCTGTCGGCAAGCTTGATGATGATAACTCTGATATCCTGAGCCATCACAAGGAACATGTTACGAAGATTGACTGCCTGTTCCTCTTCCTTGGAAGAATACTTGAAGTCCTTGGTAACCTTGGTAACACCTGCTACAAGCTTGGCTACATCTGAACCAAATTTTCTCTCAAGGTCGGCAGTTGTAATAACGGTATCTTCAACAACATCATGTAAGATACCGGCAATAATTGTTTCCTTATCCATCTGAAGATCAGCCAGGATAATAGCTACGTAAAGAGGGTGAATAATGTAAGGTTCACCACTTCTTCTAACCTGATCCTCATGCGCAGAGTATGCAAGCTCATAAGCATCTCTGATGGAAGTAAAATCTTCGGAGGGGTGATAATCTTTTATTCTCTTGATAAGGTCATGATAGAGTATGACAGGTTCAATATTGGCGCCGATATCTTCTATGCGGCCATAGTCAATGACAAAGTCATTCTGAACAAGATCTTCTTTTTTATCAGCCATATCAATCCCTCCTTCCGTTATTACTAAATAAACAAGTTATAAAAGCAAAAATCTTTGTTATATTATAATACTTTTTTACGAATTGTTAAGAACAGAAAATGCGATATTGGTAGCATGGTCTCCGACTCTCTCAAGACCTGATAAAATATCGGAATAAAGCATACCTGCTTCAGCAGTACATTCATTCTTGGTAAGTCTCTTAACATGAGCCTGCTGGAATTCTTTTTCCATGTTATCAATCTTATCCTCAGTCTCTCTTACCTGTTCGATATGCTCCATCTTTCTTGAAGAGAACATCTCGATAGCATACTGAAGATTTAAGTTGATTGCATCCATCATTCTTTCCATCTCGTTGAATGCTTCTTTTGAGAATTCTATATGCTTCTCTTTTCTCATCTGTGCAGTCTCTGCTATGTTGGTAGCATGGTCGCCGATACGCTCGATATCGTTAACCACATGGAAATATGCACCGATGTTTTGTAAGTCTTCGATGGGGATGTTGCTCTGTGTCAACTTAACAAGATAGTCGGTAATGGTCTTATTAAGGAAGTTGATATTCTTTTCTACCTCAGCAACCTTTTCTATCTCTTCGTCATCCAGAGTAACAAGTGAGTTCATAGCACGGTTTAAGTTATCAAGCGAAAGATTGGCCATACGTTCAATCTCATTGGTAACTTCTACAACAGCGGTTGCGGGATTGAATACAACCTTATTGCCGATGAACTGAAGTTTGAATTCGTCGTTGTATCCGACTTTCTCATCCTTACCGGGAATAACAAGGTAAGTAGCCTTAACAAGCAATGACGAGAACGGGAATAATATAAGTACCTGGAATACCTTAATGATTGTGTGACTGTTAGCAACGAATCGACCGCAATCCTGTTTTGAAAGTGCCATAATAACATTGACGATAGGATTGGAAGCACCTGATACATTATCAAGAATAATCATGATAACAAATACGATTGCTGTACCTGCGAGGTTAAACAAGAAGTGAATCATAGCGGCTCTTTTTGCATCCTTCATACCTGATAAAGAAGCAAGAAGTGCTGATACGCAGGCACCCATGTTACAACCTAATATGATAAAGATAATTATTGAAAAATTATCGAGTAATCCCTGTTGAGCCAACAAGAGAACAATACTTACCGTAACAGATGAACTCTGTACAACTCCAGTAATAAAGAATCCTATTAAAACTGCAAGGAAAGGATTGGATAATGATGCGAAGAAATCAAGTATCTCAGGTGATTCTTTAAGTCCGCCCATAGCTGAACTCATAAGCGAGATACCAAGGAAAAGTGTGCCAAAAGCAACTACTATCTGTCCGACTCTGTTGATGCCGGGCTTTTTGAAAAACATGACCAAGATTGCACCGATTAATAAGAAGATAGGTGCGTAGTCACTTAACTTAAAAGATACGAGCTGTGAGGTAATGGTAGTACCGATATTGGCACCCATTATGATACCTGCAGCCTGATAGAGGTTAATCAGACCTGAGTTAACGAAAGATACGACCATGACGGTACACGCACTGGATGACTGAACAATAGCGGTAAAAAGCATACCGACGCCAAGACCTGCAAACCTGTTGGTTGTGAAGATCTCAAGTATTTTTCTCAGTTTTGCACCGGCAGTCTTCTCAATGGATTCGCTCATCTGCTTCATTCCGAATAGGAATAATCCTAGTCCGCCGCACAATGTCAACACAGCACTAAAACTCATACAGTCCTCCGATTATATACCAAAAAACTCCTTAGTACCCTCTATATCGTTTTCTATCTGTGAAAAAAGTTCTGCTACATCAGCAAACTTTTTTTCTTCTCTAATGTATTTTAAAAAGTATACTCTGATTCTTTTGCCGTACAAATCAGAATCTACGGGACAGTCAATAAGATGACTCTCCACATTGACCATTCCTTCATCGGATACGGTAGGACGTACACCTACATTGCTGACAGCGTGGTAAGTGTCTGTATCATCCACCTCTACTATGGTCATATATACACCGTTTTTAGGAATAATTCTGCCTTGCGGAACGTTGATATTAACTGTCGGAATATTGAACTTATGCGCTACTCCGGCACCTTTAACAACAGGTCCATAGAGATAATAATCATATCCGAGCATCTCGGATGCATCTTCCATCTTGCCATCCTGTAAACACTTGATGATTCTGGAAGAAGATACTGCATTGTCATTATACAACACTTTATCGATTATCTCTGTATTAAATCCATATTTTTCCGAGAGTTTTTCAACCTCTTTTGCATTGCCCTTGCCATCCTTGCCAAAAGACACATCGCTTCCGCATACAAGAGCTTTCATATGAAGTTTATTAATCAATATTTCCTTGACGAATTTCTCAGGTGAATAAGAAGATATCTCTTCGTCAAAAGGAAGTTCAACAAGTATATCCACTCCTATCTCATCCATCTCAGAGATAATCTCTCCTCTGGTGTTAAGATGAGGCAGGCTCTTTTTTTGAAAGAACTCTTCAGGAAAAGGGTTAAAAGTTATAGCTACGCTAGTAGCATCCTCAAGGTCGGACATTAAAACAAGTTCCTCTAAAAGAGTTGCATGTCCGATATGAACTCCGTCAAACTTACCTATGGAAATAACTGTATCTTCTTTTAACTTAGGTATTTCCTTGTAAATCTTCATGATTAGAATTCCTCGAGTGCTAACAAATCAAGTATTTTCTTTTCCACGTGTTCCATCTGGCCCTTTGTATAAAAGCCCGATGCTCTTATGTGTCCGCCACCGCCGAATGTCTGGCATATCTTGGACACGTCAACTTTTTCCTTGGATCTCATTGATACCTTAACGGTATCTGCATTCATGGGATACATGAATATAGCTACTTCCACGCCTGTGGTGATACGTAACTGATTGATAACTCCATCCAAGTCTTTCTTTTCTATGCCGTATTCTTTCATCTCTTTGGCTGTTATCTGACCAATAATAACTTTACCGTCAAAAAGAAGTCTCGATGAAAGCACTATTCTTGCACATGCCACATTCTGAGAATATGTCTTTTCATAAAATGTCGTGTCGACGATATACTGTGTATCGATATTCTCTTCCATAAGACGGGCGCATATGCGAAGTGTCTCAGGAGATGTAGCTGCATATTTTAGCATACCTGTATCATGAATAATTCCGATGTATATCCAGGATGCTATTTTCTTATCGATTAATTTATCATCAATAAGATTGAATATCAATTCAGCTGTTGAAGATGCTGTGGGAACTACGAGATTGATATCTCCGCTTCCATCCGCATTGCTGATATGATGATCGATATTTACTCTTACTTTTGCGTTCTCCCAGAGTTTCTTGCCACCTGCAAGTCTCTCAGGTGTCGCATCAAGAAGAAAATATACTTCAGGATTAAAACCTGAAAATGATGAATCAACTATCTCACTGCCTTCAATTGTCTTAAAACAATCAGGAATAGGCTCTAGAAAAAGACGTATGTCCTTTTCGGGATACACTTTTCTAAGATATAAAGTCAGAGATATACATGAACCTATCGCATCGCCATCGGGACTTATATGTGCAGATATCGCTATACTCTTATATTCTCTTACAATCTTTAATATATCCATATTTCCCCTGGATTAGTTGTTCTCTTCTGAAGACTCTTCGTCTTCGTTTTCCTCTCTCTCATGTAAGGGAGCATTAACCTCATCTATAAGCTTGCTCATCTTAAGTCCGTAATCAAGTGACTCGTCAAGTATGAATGTGAGTTCGGGAGTATTGCGCATGTTAAGTCTTTTGGCCAAAAGTGTTCTTATCATACCCTTGGCATTGTTAAGACCTTCCATTGTCTTCTCTTTTTCATCTTGCTCGCCCATAACGGATATATATACCTTACAGGTCTTAAGGTCCGGAGCAACATATACATCAGTAACTGATGTAAAGGGGTTGATACGCGGATCCTTAACCTCATAGGATATAATCTGTGACAACTCTTTATGAACTTCAGAATTGATTCTTATATTTTTTATACTGCCTTTTCTCATATTGTCACCTCTTGGTGTTTATCTGGGCACCTCAACCATCTCGTATGCTTCAACGATATCAAGTTCCTGAATTCCGTTAAATCCTTCGAATACAAGACCACATTCGTATCCGGCTTTAACTTCCTTAACATCATCCTTGAATCTCTTGAGTGATGCAAGCTTACCTTCGAAAATCTGCTCGCCTTCTCTGGAGATACGTACGGAGCATCCTCTCTTAACGAGACCGTCAAGTACATATGAACCTGCGATATTACCGATTGCGTTAGCCTTAAAGATCTGACGTACTTCGCAGTGACCGATAACTTTTTCTTCAAATACAGGATCAAGAAGTCCCTTCATAGCAGCTTCGACATCTTCGATAGCCTGGTAGATGACGCTGTAGAGTCTTACATCTACACCTTCTCTGTCAGCTGTATCTTTTGCCTGATTATCAATACGTACATTGAAACCGATGATAATAGCTTCTGATGCAGATGCAAGTGTAACATCGGATTCGTTGATGGCACCTACACCACCATGAATAACCTTAACAACAACTTCTTCGTTAGAGATCTTTTCAAGACTCTGCTTAACTGCTTCAACTGAACCCTGAACATCAGCCTTAACGATGATGTTGAGACTCTTAAGATTATCTTCCTTAATCTTGGTGAAGACATCATCAAGACTCATCTTGCTCTTGGTGTCTTCAATCTTCTTAATCTTGTGCTCTGCAATGAATGTATCAGCAAAATGCTTAGCTTCCTTATCGTTCTCATGTGCGATGAATACATCGCCTGCACTGGGTGCCTGGTTAAGACCTAAAATCTCAACAGGTGTTGAAGGAGTAGCTACCTTAACATTTTCCTTCTTGTCATTAATCATGGCTCTAACTTTACCATGTGCCTCACCGGCTGAGATAAAGTCACCGACTTTAAGAGTACCCTTCTGTACAAGTACTGTAGCAACAGGTCCTCTGCCCTTATCAAGCTTAGCCTCGATAACAAGACCTCTGGCCTTTCTGTTAGGATTGCTCTTAAGTTCGAGAATCTCAGCAGAGATAAGGATGTTTTCAAGAAGGTCATCAATACCAAGACCCTTCTTAGCAGATACGGGAACATAGATTGTATCGCCGCCCCATGCTTCGGGATTGAGCTGATGATCTGATGAAAGTTCTGTCATAAGCTGTGATATCTGAGGATAAGAAGTCATATCCTTAACCTTGTCATCAAAGTCATAACCAATCTTATCTACCTTGTTAACCGCTACTATGATAGGTACGCCTGCAGCTTTTGCATGGCTGATAGCCTCAACTGTCTGGGGCATAACACCATCATCGGCAGCAACTACGAGTACAGCGATATCTGTACTTGTAGCACCTCTCATACGCATTGCTGTGAATGCTTCATGACCGGGTGTATCAAGGAATGTAATATTCTTGTCGTTAATCTTAACCTGGTAAGCACCAATATGCTGTGTGATACCGCCTGCCTCTCTGTCGATAACGTGTGTATTTCTGATAGCATCAAGGAGTGAAGTTTTACCGTGATCGACGTGACCCATTACACAGATAACGGGAGGTCTCTCAACAAGGTTCTCTTCATTCTCTTCATCTTCCTTAAGAAGTTCTTCGATAACGTCTACCTTTTCTTCCTTCTCGCAGAGGATATCGTATTCCATTGCTATCTCTTCTGCCTTTTCAAATGAGATCTCTGTGTTAACAGTAACAATCTCACCTGCAAGGAAGAGCTTCTTAACGATTGTAGAGGGCTGAAGTTTCATCTTGTCAGCAAGGTCTCTGATAGTTAATACTTCAGGTAATACAAGTACCTTGATATCATCTTCAACCTTCTCGACTTTCTTTTCAGGCTTAATGAATGCACCGGGCTTTAATGCCTTGCCCTTCTGGCCCATTCCGTCCTCATATCTGTCGTCGTAGCTGTTCTTCTTTTTATCCTTTTCCTGAGAATTTCTTCTCTTGTCGTCTTTTCTCTTGTTGTCAGGAGCAACACCTGAAGCGGGAGCCTCGAACTTGGGACCACCCTTTCTTGCAAATCTGTTATCTCCTTCTGCATCCTTGTCAAATGCAGGATTTCTCTTGAAATCAGGAGCGCCCTTTCTTACAAATCCATCTCTGGGAGCCTGAGGACGATTCTCCTGAGGAGCTCTCTGGTCGTTTCTCTTGAATCCATCGTTAGCAGGTCTTCTTTCCTGGCTTACAGGCTTAACGGGTGCCTCTGTAACCTGAGGTGTCTCGTTAACGGGAGCTGCTACTTTCTTGGGTGCTTCGTTCTCAACCTCTTTTGCCTTCTGTGTATGCTCAGGAACAAAGTTAACGCTGGGAGCAGCTGAAGGAGGTGTTGAAGGCTTGATAAGTCTTGTAGGAGCCTGATTCTGAGGTCTTACCTGGCTTCTAGGCATATTACCCTGCTGGCCTTGGTTAGGTCTCTTACCCTGCTGTGAAGGATTAACGAACTGAGTGTTAATCTTGAAAGTGAACTTAGGTCCCTTCTTAGCTTCGGGAGTAGGCTCGCTCTTAACAGGTTCGCTCTTAGCAGGCTTGCTTGCTGCCTTAGCTTCTGCGGGCTTTTCTGCAGGCTTCTCAACAGGCTTTTCTACTGCCTTCTTTTCTTCTTTCTTAACTTCTTCCTTGGCTGCTGCCTTGGGAGCACTTTTATCTTCCTTAGGTGCGCTCTTTTTAGCAAAAGCTTTCTTTACCATTTCAGTCTCTTCATCAGAGAGATTCTTGGTAGCAGCCTTGCACTCTATACCTTTATCGTTGGCAAATGCAATGATCTCTTTGCTTGTAACACCTAATTCTTTACTTAAATCACTTATTTTCATTCAATTACCTCCGAACTCGATTGATTTCTCTCAATTTCTTTTTTGATACCTGATGCAAAACCTTCATCAAGTATTACTAAAGCCGCTCTTTCTTCGCATCCAATGTGTTTTCCAAGTTCCTCTTTTGTAGAGTACTGATACATTGGAATATGTCTGAAAGAACACATGTCGCTATAATGCTTTTTCGTATTATCGGAAGCATCAAGCGCAACTATCACAAGCTTCGCGCTTTTTGCTTTTATCTCATTCTCCACACAATACTCACCGCTTTTTAGCTTTCCGGCTTTTTTAGCAAGTCCCATGAGAGATAAAACTTTATCATTAGTCACTAAATAACTCCTTTAGGGCATTGTCGAAAAATTCTTCGGGAACCGTCATCTTGAAACTTCTGTCAAGTGCATGGTTCTTTCTAAGTTTTTCAACACAATCTCTGTTTTTGCAAACATATGCTCCTCTGCCATTACGCTTACCTGTCATGTCAAGAACTATCTCGCCTTCGGGAGTTCTGACTATTCTTACAAGTTCTTTTTTCTCACTTGTCTCTCTGCAAGAGATACAGGTACGAATGGGAGTCTTTTTATTCTGCATCTTCTACGTTGCCCTCTTCAATCTCATCCGTGTTTACATATTCTTCATCGTAAACTGCGTTCTCATCGTATTCTGCGTTGTCATCATATTCGAACTCTTCGTTCTCTGTTGAGAATCCGAATGCTTCTCTAGCCTGTGACTCAGACTTGATATCAATCTTGAATCCTGTAAGCTTAGCTGCAAGACGTGCATTCTGGCCTTCCTTACCGATGGCAAGTGAAAGCTGTGAGTCAGGAACGATTACCATTGCTTCCTTGCTCTTGGGATCTTCCTCGTTAACAGCAACAGCGATAACCTGCGCAGGTGAAAGAGCATTCTGGATAAGCTCATTGGCATCAAAGCTCCAGTTGATGATATCAATCTTCTCACCGCCAAGTTCGTCAACGATTGCATTAACTCTTGCACCGTTAAGACCTACACATGCACCTACGGGATCTACGTTCTCATCCTTAGAGTATACAGCCATCTTAGTACGACTGCCGGGCTCTCTTGCAATGCTCTTAATCTCTACGATACCATCTCTAATTTCAGATACTTCTGCTTCGAAAAGTCTCTTAACAAATCCGGGATGTGTACGTGATACAAGAATTCTGGGTCCCTTGGGTGTATTCTTAACTTCTGTAATGAATACCTTGATTCTGTCTGTAGGACGGAAGTGCTCACCCTTAACCTGTTCTGACTCGTTAAGGATTGCATCTGCCTTACCAAGGTTAATGGATATATTCTTACCGATGTATCTCTGTACTACACCAATAACGATATTGTTCTGCTTGGAATAATACTGATCAAATACAACGTTTCTTTCTTCTTCACGAATCTTCTGAAGGATTACGCTCTTAGCATGCTGTGTAGCGATACGTCCGAATTCCTTGGACTGAAGTTCGAATCTAACTACATCTCCTGCCTTAGCCTTCTTGGCAACCTTCTTAGCTTCTTCAAGATCAACCTGTGTAACAGGATCTGTAATATCATCTGCAGTTTCAACTACAGTCTTTTCCTGGTATAAATGATATTCACCTGTTTCTCTATCCATCTCGACGATGCAGTTCTCATCATTGCCGAAATGTTCCTTGGCAGCTTTTTTAAGAGAATTCTCAATTGCTTCAAAGAGTGTATCCTTGCTGATTTCTTTTTCTTTCTCAAGCTCAGCAATTGCTCTCATTAACTCCTCGCTGTCTTTAACCTTATTTTCCTTTGCCATCCTTTTGCTCCTCCTTTAAAAATCAAGTGACAATCTAATAATCGCTATATCTTTTCTCGTAAATTTCATATCTGTATCATCAACGGTAACCGTAACCGTATTTTGATCGAACTCTTTTAGAATTCCTGTGAATTCCTTGCACTTATCAATCGGCTTGTATAACTTAACATCAACACTCATGCCAATCGATTTTTCAAAGTGAATATCTTTTTTCAGTTGTCTGCCAAGTCCCGGCGAAGACACTTCAAAGATATACGCTTCATCGATGTAATCTTCTCTGTCGAGAATCTCATTAAAAGCACGCGATACTTTTTCACAGTCGTCTATGGATACTCCGCCTTCCTTATCGATATAGACTCTAAGGTACATATCAGCGCCTTCTTTTTCATAGTCAATATCGTATAGGCTTACGTTGTTATCCTTAAGAATCGGCTCTATCAGTTCACGCGTTTTATTCTCGTAATCCTCATATTTGCCCATATAAAACCTCACTTAAGCAATGTTCAAAAAATGTAAAAACGTGGGTTTTGTCAACCCACGTTCTCGTAAAATCTCTTATCTAGCTTAATAATTGTAGCATCGCACCTTTGTTTTTGTCAAGCACATATGCCACAAAATTGCCTGTTTTTAAGGCTTAATCAAATCTTCAACTTCAAGATTGAATGTCGGAGATGCAACTACCTTGTTCTTACCACTTGTCTTACCCTTATAGAGGTTCTCATCAGCGATGGCAACAAGCTTATCTGAATTGAATCCGGGAATAGATTCCGTAACACCGAATGTCATGGTTACCGATATAACATCATTGCCTGCAGGAATCCTAATCTCAGATACTGCGATTCTCATTCTTTCCGCAACATCGATGGTAATCTTTCTGTTACCGTTAATAGCAATGAGGAATTCCTCGCCACCCCATCTGCAGACTACATCATCATCTCTGGTACTCTTCTTAAGTGCTGCTGCAACAGCCTTGAGTACTTCATCACCAAAATCATGTCCATAGGTATCGTTAACTTTTTTGAAGTTATCAATGTCACCCATGATAAGTCCGAATATATTACCTTCCTTGGAGAGATTAACAAGTAAGTCTTCAAGTTTCTGATTCATGAATCTTCTGTTGTAGAGTTTGGTAAGAGGATCAAGATTAGCCTTTTCATCAAGTTCTGAATTAAGGTTCTGCATCTTCTCACTCTTATGCATAACATCCCAATCAAGAAGAATGAGCGCTTCTGTCATAGCCACTATGGATATAACAACATTTACAATCGTAAATGCAAGTGCCCATCCCTTTTCAGGTCTCATCGCAGGCTCTATAACAAATGTACTGATATACGCTGCAAGCATACATATCATGTACAAGCCTGTATATATAAGACTGATTCTTATCTTTTTTTCAAAGGCATTCCAAGCAAGAACCATATAGAATACCCAAGGAATCATCGAAAAGTAATAAAGTGTAAATCCGGTGTTAAGACCAATAAGAAAAGCGGTTATTAATCCGTGTGCCAAAACTTCAAAGCTGGCAATAAATAAAACCGTCCTGAACTTTTTCATCTTAACGAATGTATCAAGTATCAGGTACATAACAAATGCAACGACATTGTAGATACCCAAAAACTTATTACCCATTATCAGGAACATTATTGCGAAAATAAGATGGATAATACCAACTTCATGCAATATAAAAGAGAATTTGAACTGCTCGTCAAAAAACGCTTCTCCGTTTCTTATGCAGTTAATATAATGTTTGAGATTTCCCATACAAGTCCCCCGTAGGCCCGTTTGAAGTAAATATACCACATATTTCCCCATTTTACAATAGTTTCACGAGAATCCGGCATCTTTTGTCCCATTAAATTTTTATAAAGAAATAACTATATATTGTGTTTTTTATTTTTTTTTTGTTATACTGATTTTGTAATTATAAACTCTGTGAAAAAGATGAGCAGATTAAATTATGTCTACTGAGAATTTAAAAAACATAGACAATTACAAAGAGATCTACGAACACGTCAACAACGACTATCCTCTTGGCGTTTATTTTGTTAAGCCGGATGAGTATTTCCTTAATAACATTCCTTGGCATTGGCATGACGAGATTGAGATTGATGTTGTTCGTGAGGGTAATGCTATCTACACTATCGGTGAAGATATCATTAGAGTACCCGCAAATAACTTGATTGTCATTAAAGGTAACGTAGTGCATTCGATCAAGTCCGAGAATGGTAACTGTTCCATCATCTCGGTTATCTTTTCTCCTGCTGTTTTATTCGCAGATAATAATTCATCTCTATATCAGTCTTATTTTATGCCATTCAAAGTATCGAGCAAAAAATATCGTACCTTTGATAACACGGACATAATTGGCAAAGCACTGATATCTTACATCGAAGACATCATTGACTATAACCTTAATAAAAACTATGGCTATGAGATGCTTACCAAATCATCTCTCTTTCAGTTTTGGCTCTTGCTTATCAAAGATACGCCTCACGATGAACGTATAATCAACAGAGAAGATCGACAAGAAAAAAGTTCTCCCGATGATGAGCGTATCAAAACTGCCATTACATTTATTCAGGATAATTATTTTGATAACATTTCTTTGGAAGATATTGCAGACAGTATTCACATATCAAAAAGTGAATGCTGCAGACTATTCAAGAGGGCTATCAACTTATCTCCTTTTGAATACCTTATGAGATATCGCATCTTAAAGGCTTGCGATATTATGATCAAAAGCCGACAGGATGAATCAATATCGGAACTGGCATTAAACGTGGGCTTTAACAGTGCAAGTTATTTTAATAAACTCTTCAAAAAATATGTAGGCTGTACTCCAAGCGAGTTCAAGAAACAGTCAAAAGCCGAACGTAGAGATAAGCTCTCACCGTTCGGCATGTCGTTCTCACATATTTAATCTTTTTTGTATTCCACAAATCTGTCCTTACCATAGGACTTGGCTTTGTAGAGTGCATCGTCAGAAGCCTGGAATAAAGCTTCGTAATCCATACCATCCTTGGGATAATACGATACACCGATTGAACACGACAATTTTATTTCATTGCCGTTTTTTAAGTACGGCTTTCTGATGGCTTCATTAAGTTGGGATGATCTTATCGCTGTAGCTTCCTTGGTAGTATTCTTCATAAATACTACGAATTCATCACCGCCGAATCTTCCCTTAATATCACTGTCTCGGAAAGTTCTCTTGATAATGCTTCCAAGATACTTGATGACTTCATCTCCGACAGCATGACCGAAGTTATCATTAACACTCTTAAAGTTATCAGAGTCGATAACCAAAAGTGCGTGCATCTGATCTTCTTCACTCTCGGAAAGATATTCTTTTATGGTATCGATAACTGCGGACTTATTGAGAATACCCGTAAGAGGATCCATACGCGCCTTGTCTGATAACTGTGCACGACGAAGTTTCTCCTCTGCAGTCTTATTGTAAAGTTCCTGGTTCATACGGTTGATTTCCTGTTGTGATACAACCATCTCAGTCACATCAAAAAGGACACCGTATATATTCTCGCTGCCATCATTTTCAACAACGAGTCTTCCCTGGAATATCATAAATTTTTCATCATCAAGAATACTCTTAACTCTGAAATTGGCCTCGCAGTAATCAGAGAGTCCCAATTGATCTTCTATCAATTCCTTAACTCTCTTACGATCTTCTTTGTACATAAACATTTCAAATGAATTGAAATATTTATCAAGGAATCCCTTCTCGGTCTGTCCAAAAAGATTAAGTAATCCGTCGGATACAAACACAAACTTATATGTCTTTCTGTCAAATACGAAGAAAGCACCCGGGATTCTGTTCATTAAATCAACCGCACTAACCATAGCCCCCACCGTCCATTCAATTAATAATTGTTCTGTTCGTTAAGCTTTACAAGTTTTGCTGCTTGGTCAGCAGCAATGCAGGCATCAATAATCTCGTTAATATCTCCGTTCATTACCTTATCGAGTTTGTATAAGGTAAGATTGATTCTGTGGTCTGTTACTCTTCCCTGAGGGAAATTATAAGTTCTGATCTTTTCAGATCTGTCACCGGTACCTATCTGGCTCTTACGAAGTTCTGCTTCGGCATCGTGAGCCTTTTGCTGTTCAAGGTCATATAACTTAGCTCTAAGTAAAGCAAAAGCTTTTGCCTTATTCTGAATCTGTGATTTTTCTGTCTGTGAGTAGATAACTATACCTGTAGGGAAGTGAGTAAGTCTTACGGCAGAGTCCGTAGTATTGACACACTGTCCACCACAACCCGATGCTCTCATAACGTCGATACGAATATCAGCTTCGTTAATCTCTACTTCTACATCTTCTACTTCAGGCATAACGGCTACTGTAATTGTAGATGTATGAATTCTTCCGCCGGATTCTGTCTCAGGGACTCTTTGTACTCTGTGTACGCCGGATTCGTATTTAAGCTTGGAATATGCACCGTTACCGGTAATCATGAATTCAACTTCTTTCATACCGCCGATTCCAATCTCATCTACGTTAACGGTCTCGACTTTCCATCCCTGGCCTTCAGCATAATGGACATAGAGCCTGAACATCTCTGCTGCAAAAAGTGCTGCCTCATCTCCACCTGCACCCGCACGTATCTCGACGATAACGTTCTTATCATCGTTAGGGTCCTTAGGGAGAAGAAGAATCTTTAACTTCTGCTCAAGTTCTTCTACATTCTTCTTTGCTTCGTTTAATTCTTCCTTAAGCATCTCTCTCATTTCTTCGTCGTTTTCGGCTTCGAGTAATTCAAGAGAATCCTTAATTGTATCATTAGCTTTTTTATATTCTTTGTATGTATCTACTATAGGTGCCAAGTCGCTCTGTTCCTTCATGAGAGCTCTGAATCTAACTTGATTGTCAGTTACTCCTGGTGACTGTAATTCACCCATCAACTCTTCGAATCTGACAAGTAAGTCTTCCAATTTGTCAAACATATTTATCCTCCGAATACGGCCATGGCAACTCTGTCATTACCGCTTAAATCTTTTTTAATCTCGATACTTAAGTATCCTGTGTCTTTAAGGAGTGTTCGTAAATCCTCTCCTTGATCGTAACCGATCTCCATCATTAATCTTCCACCTTTTTTAAGGTGCTTAGTGGCATCCGCTACAATCCTCCTGTAATAATCAAGACCATCATTTCCTCCGTTAAGTGCTAAATACGGTTCGTGGTTTTTTACTATATCATCCAATCCTTCTATAACCGATGTTTTTATGTACGGCGGATTGGATATAATTACATCTAAATCATTCTCTACATCATTTAAGAGATCGCTATGAATAAATGTAATATCTGTATTATTAGCCTCGGCATTTTCCTTGGCAATTTCAATCGCATCCAAGCTGATATCTGAAGCATATACGTCTGCATTGGGTTTATACTTTTTAACAGTTACTGCAATGCATCCGCTTCCTGTACACAGGTCTAAAACTTTGTCACCGTCTTTTATGGCACCAAGTGCTTCTTCTACTAAAACTTCTGTATCAAATCTGGGAATAAGAACCGAAGGAGTAACCTTGAATTCCAATCCGTAAAAAGGAGCGAATCCGATAATATACTGAACCGGTTCTCCCTGAGAACGTCGAGTCGCAAGTTCCAAAAAAGTCTTAACATCTTCTTCGCTTACTTCTCTATCCGGATGAAGTAAAAACTCATTCTTATCAGTATGTAGAACATGTTCAAGAAGAAGCGTTGCTTCTATCGCTCCCTCATTCGAATCTATAATTCTTTTTCCTTCATCGATAAGCGTCTTATAAGTCATCCTGATCAAGTCCGAGTCTCTTAAACATCTCGTCGAATTCTTCATCAAGCTTTCTCTCGAAAGCATCTGTATCCTTTAATGTAAGCTGACCATTCTCATCAATGATATTATCAAAGTCGATATCCTCATCGTCGTCATCATCGATAGGTTCTTCTTCATCGTAGTTGTAGATTCTCGAAGTTATGCCGCCCTCGGGAATGTACTCAACGATATTGTCGAGTTTGTCAGGCATGGGAATGCTGACAATATCTTTAGAGAACTTAGGTCTTCCAAAGTCCTCATCATCTTCGTCATCGTAATCTTCTGAATCGTTACCTTCTATCTCGATGCCACCCGCGATACTCTCATCAACGGGTTCAAACTGCATCGTATTCTCATCCACTTCTTCATCTTCAGGTGAGAATCCAAAATCATCCGTAATATCTACCTTAATAGGCTGTGTTCGTTCCATATCCTCAGATTCCTCTGTTTCCTCTATTACTTCATTTTCTTCATCAACTTTTTCTTCTACTTCTTCTTTTTCTTCTATCTCTTCTTCGGGACTTTCTTCTTTAGTCTCTTCTTTTTCTTCTGTGTTCTCAGCGTCCTCAGTTTCCTTAGTATCTTCTACCGTTTCTTCTGTCGCTTCAACCTTTTCCTCAGATTCTTCTGTTACTTCCTCTTCGTCGACTTCTTCTACTATTTCTTCTACGTCTTCTTCGATTTCTTCTTCTGAATCTTCAACTACTTCTTCAACGTACTCCTCATCGGTGTACTCTTCTTCGTAGTATTCTTCTTCCTCTTCTTCGACATATTCGGGCTCTACGTAGTAATGCTCGCCATTCTTATCGATATAATATTCGCCATGCTCGTCGACAAAGAATTCACCATTCTCGTCAACGTAGTATTCTTCCTCTTCTTCAACGTATTCAGGCTCAACGTAACCTTCTACGTATTCTTCATCTACGGTTTCTTCAATCTGTTCTTCCGCCTCAAGAGTAAAGTCTTCCTCTACTATTCCCTCTGCTTTTAACTTCTCGATGAATTCAGAGCTGTCAGGGAAGTAATTATCATCATCGAGATCCTCATCCATACCTTCTATATGATGCTTAACAACAATATGGAAGTCATCAGCACTGTACTTGTCGGGGAAGCTTTCAACTAAAAATTGCTTCCAATCAAATACTGCCTCAAGAGAAGCGATGGCAACGGTAATCATATCGTCGTCGCTCTTTCTGGTAGTAATATACTGTAATGCCATTCCGGGTGCTGCAAGAATTCTTGTAAAAGTATTATCGAATTTTCTTACAAAAAGATACACTTCATAGAATACAGCGGATGCAACGGGAATATATAAAAGTCTGACTAAAAGTCTAAGAGGTACATAATCGATTCTAATGAACATAAAGAGAATTGCGGATAGAATTACAATTAAATACAAGAAATTGGATTCGCAACTTCTCATTATTCTTGATGAAGCAGCAACATTTTTATAGTTAAGCTTTCTGCCTCTTTCCACGCAGTTGATACATTGATGCAACGCTGAATGAAATCCCATCATCCTCTTAACAACTTTTAAGGACATGAATATAAACATATAAAGTATCAATATCAACACTGCCGCCAGGCATTCAAGAATATGAATCAAAGACATATTGATAATATATCTTTCGAGTAATTTCGAGAATAAAACAGGGAATGCTACAATAATCGCAAGACATAAGACAAATGAGATAATACCTACGATAATAGAAATAATTGCATCTGCATGCTTGCCAAAGAGCTTACTTAATATCTTGTCGAAGCCGGTCTCAGGCTCTGTATCCTTACCGTAAAACTCAGCTGAATACTCCAATGATTCAAAAGCAAGTCTAATACTTTCAAACAATTCAAAAACACCCCTAACAAAAGGTATCTTCTTGATAACTTTGTCGGGATTCGCTTCAACATCTTTTACAACTGTTTGTAATACACCATCAGATCTTCTGACTACAACGGCGTACTTGTTCTGATTACGAGTCAGAACTCCCTCTATCATGGGCTTACCGCCGAGTCCACTGACATGTGCTCTTTTTTTCTTGCTCATAAAACTGTATGCTCTATAGGTAATCGGACAAAATGGGATGTCCGCTTATTGTCATTGTTAAGTCGAATCAAATAAAAAATATAAAACTATAGATATAATACCACAATTATACCCATCTGGCAAAACCATAAATATCATAAGTAGGCAAAAGCGCCTATCAATAAAGAAGGTTGAGATAAAACTATCTCAACCTTATGTCCGAAATTATTTGCTTTCAACACCGTACTTCTTGTTGAACTTATCGATACGGCCGCGTGCCTGTGTTGCTTTCTGCTGTCCTGTGTAGAAAGAGTGGCACTTCGAACAAACTTCTACGTGTATGTCTTTCTTAGTAGAACCTGTTACGAATGTGTTTCCACAGTTGCAGGTTACTGTAGCCTGATAGTACTCAGGATGAATTCCTTCTCTCATTATTTTCACCTCTCTATATATTGTAATCCATCATTTTTCAAAAATGCTTGCTTATTATATCACGTGAATATTATCTGTGCAAGTTTTTTTTAAAAACGCTTCATTTTATTAATTGTATTAACGAATTCGTCGTTATTCTTGGTCTTGGAGAATAAGTCTATAACCTCATCTACTGCCTCTTCGGGCTTAAGACCATTGAAGCCTCTTCTTAATGAAGTGATAGCCGCAAGTTCTTCAGAAGTAAGCAAGAGATGCTCATTTCTTGTACCGGACTTGGGAATATCGATAGCAGGGAATACTCTCTTCTCTGAAAGCTTTCTGTCAAGAACAAGTTCCATGTTACCTGTTCCCTTGAACTCCTCGTATACAACGTCGTCCATCTTGGAACCTGTATCAACCAAAGCAGTAGCAAGGATTGTCAAGCTGCCGCCCTCTTTCATATTTCTGGCTGCGCCAAAGAACTTCTTGGGCATATGAAGCGCTGCAGGATCAAGACCACCTGATAATGTTCTTCCTGAAGGAGGAATAACCTGGTTGTAAGCACGTGTAAGTCTTGTGATGGAGTCGAGTAAGATGATTACATCCTTCTTGGACTCAACAAGTCTTCTTGCACGTTCAACTGTCATCTCTGCAACTTTCTTATGATGTTCGGGAGTCTCATCAAATGTTGAATAGATTACCTCAACATTTTCACCTTTGATAGCACTCTTAATATCTGTAACTTCCTCAGGACGCTCATCAATCAAAAGGATGATCATGCACATCTCTTTATTGGAATATAAAATACTGTGAGCAATATCTTTTAATAGAGTTGTCTTACCTGCCTTAGGCTGGGATACTATCATACCTCTCTGGCCCTTACCTACAGGACAGATAAGATCCATGATTCTCATGGATACGGGAGCACCGGGAATCTCTAACTTGATCTTCTTGTCAGGGAAAATCGGTGTCATCTCTTCGAACTTAGCTCTCTTGGCTACAACTTCGGGAGCCATTCCGTTAATCTTGGTTATATACAGAAGAGCTGAGAACTTTTCTTTCTCTCCCTTAACCTTGATGTTACCGGTTACTATATCACCTGTTCTTAATCCGAATCTTTTTATCTGTCCGGGAGAAATATATACATCATTATCGCCGGAGAGATAATTATTGCTTCTAATAAAGCCGAATCCGTCTGACATTATCTCTACAATGCCATGGGCGCTCTTATGAGAATCAAGATTAGGATCATATTCCTGCTCGAATCCACCGCTTCCGACAACTGCTTTGGAACGCGCATTCTGAGCGGGCTCTTCAGGAAGCTCGGCTTTCTCTACAACTTTTTTCTCAGTATATTCTACGGGAGCAGCATTATTAGTATTATTAGCTTTTTGCTCCTTCTCTTCTTTTTCTTTTTCAACAAGGATATCAATTATCTGATCTTTTGACATAGAATAATAACCCTTAATGCCAATATCCTTGCAAAGATCTTTTAAGACAGCTAATGTCAAAGTCTCATATTTTTCTCGCATACAACCTCCATATTCATTAATCAAGTAAGGGAAAAAAATCTGATATCGTGAAAACCTATATTAAGACTGTAAATAGAAATTTTTAAACCGCTACTTGATATTATACATTATTTCACGTCGAATGCAAGTTTCTTTTTTTGGTTCAATTTTACAAGACATTATACGTTGATTAAATCTGCCATCTCGAGGATGAGTTTTTCACTCTTTTCCCATCCAAGACATGCATCGGTAATGGACTTACCATACACGCCTTCACCAATCTTTTGATTGCCATCTTCGATATAACTCTCAACCATGAATCCCTTAACAAGTTTTCCTATCTCTTCATTATGTCTGCATGCGTGCAAAACTTCCTTGATGATTCTGGGCTGTTCAAAAGGATTCTTTCCGGAGTTGCCATGGTTAGTATCAATGATGACTGAAGGATTATTATAGTCAGCTTTTTTATAATCTTCACATAATCTGATTAAATCTTCGTAATGATAGTTAGGAAGTGATTGACCATGCTTGTTGGTATAACCTCTTAATATAGTATGCGCATAAGGGTTACCTGATGAATGAACTTCCCAGCCTCTGTATATAAATGTATGAGGATTCTGCGCTGCAAGTATGGCGTTCATCATAATGGAATAATCACCGGATGTTGGATTCTTCATTCCTACAGGAACACTGATTCCACTTGCTACCAATCTATGCTGTTGATCTTCAACACTTCTTGCGCCTACCGCAACATATCCAAGCACATCCTCCAAGTACTGATAATTCTCAGGATATAACATCTCATCGGCACATGAGAAACCTGTTTCTTCAACAGCTCTTAAGTGAATATGTCTTGTTGCAATAATACCCTTGAACATATCCGGCTTCTCATTAGGATTGGGCTGATGAAGCATACCCTTATATCCTGCACCTGTTGTTCTGGGCTTATTGGTATAGATTCTCGGAACTATTAAAATTCTATCTTCTACCTTTTCCTGAATATCTCGTAGTCTTAACACATAATCAATAACGCTGTCTTCATTATCAGCACTACAGGGTCCGATAATAAGAAGTATTCTCTTATCTTCGCCTGAAAAGATACGCTTAATCTGTGCGTTTCTTTTTTCAATAATCTCATTCATTTTAAGCTTGAGGGGATACATCTCCTTAACCTCAGCAGGTAATGCAAGCTTACGTCCAAATTCCATACTCATGTCTGTCACCATCCTTATTTTTATCTTTTTCAATAATCTTTTTTGTTTTTTATCTATAAGTATTTCTACTTTTTATATTCATAAAATCTTTTTGATTAACGAATTTAATTAATCAAGAACAATATCCTCGGCGTAATTTCCAAGCACTCTAACTGTCTCACAGTTTTTCGACAATTCTTCTTTCATTCGTCTTCCCATCTCACTCTCGATATTACCTTCACCCTCAATGTAAAAATAATATTTCCAAGCGAGAGATTTTGCCGGTCTGCTTCGTATTGCCCTCATGTTGAATCCGTTATCACCAATCGCTGCAACCGCTTTTGTAAAAGCACCTGCTTCGTTCTTAACTGTAAGAATCAGCGAGAATGCATTCTTTTCATCGATAAGAGGCTCATTCTTTTTAGATATTACTACGAACCTCGTCATGTTATCGTTACTAGTATGAATGTCCGAGGCCAATATCTTAAGGCCATATATTTTTGCTGTTTCTCTACTTGCTATAGCTGCAAAAGAAGGATCGTTTTTCTCTGAGATACTTTTTGCTGCAACCGCTGTATTGACCGCAATGTTTTGAGATAAATTATTCTTTTGTATGAATTCAGCACACTGATCAAGTGCTTGAGGATGACTCAATACTTCTTTTATATCTTCGATGTTTGAAGAAGGAATTCCGAGTAAACAATGTTTAATAGGCATCTCATATATACCGATGATATAAAGGTTTCCAAAATAAAGAAGATCCATAACCTGTGCAACGTCTCCTGCGAAACTGTTCTCGATTGGCAGAACGCCGTATTCGCATTCTTCGTTTTCTACTGCATCGTATACACTCTTAAACGAAGGCTTGGAGATATATTCTTCATCTGTAAATATCTTGGAAGCAGCTATGTGTGCATATGCTCCTTTAACTCCGCTGTAAGCAACGTGTCTTCGATTCTTCTTGTCCATGTTTTTATTCTCCTTGAGCATTTTTAATCGAGTAGGGAAGATTTATCTTGCCCTACTCGCCGCGCCTCCCGCATGCTGCGTAGCAGCAAATTTCCTCGTGCGGGAGTGCGCATATAAAAAGCCCTGTCCGACAAAGGACAGGGCTTGAAATAACCATTCTTTCTATTCACACCTTACCTTCGTCCACACTTATCATTTGCTTTGTAAAAGACAAACTCAAAAAAGCTTGCAAAAAATTCGCAAGCCTGGAAAAAGGCAAAGAATAAAGCCATATTGGATTGTGCAAGTGTTCTCTTGCTCATACCATTAACCTCTAATCAACAACTGTTGTAAAAATATCACAATAAAAACCATCCGTCAACGAGTAAAATAAAGAATTCACAATTTTATTATTATAGATTATCAATTACACCCTTAATTCCCTGGGTTTTAAATATCTCTTTGTAATAAGCTACTTCATCCTGGATTAATTCATCGATAACTTTCATTCCAAGAAGTTCAACCGGTGCCTTGTCATCAGTCATAACATGTTCGCCCTTCTCATATTTAACAAGCTTCTTATCGACTTCACCCATCATCCAGATAAGCTGAGAATTTTCTTCTTTAGCAACATTTTCTCTAAATACTTCAATCATCTCAGGATTGTCGGATGCGAAAAGTTCTCTGTTGCTTACTCCAAAAGTATCACATGTATATGCGTAAGGAAATACCTCGCATATCGTATCACTAAGATAATCGTTTATGCTATCCTTTCCTGAACTTTTCATATTCATGTTAACAACCATAACGCCATCTTCTTTTAAATGGTCTTTAACTTCAGTGAAGAATTCAACGGATGACATCTGAAAAGGAATTGTTATATCCTGATATGCATCAACCATTATCACATCATACTTTTTATCAGTAGCATTAAGAAATGCTCTGCCGTCATAAGTAATAACTTCTACGTCGTCAGGTAAATCAAAATACTTCTTCGCGAGCTTTGTAATCTTATCATCAATCTCAACACCCGTTATATTCAAATCCGTATCAAAATATCTTTTGCACTGAGTAGCATACGTTCCTGTGCCATTTCCAAGAATAAGAATATCCATTGATTCTTTTTCTTTTATATCACTCATATAAGGAGCAGCCATTGCGAAATCATAATAATATCCGGTTAAGCCCTTTTCCTTAAGATATATAGACTGAATACCAAACAAAACATTTGTTGAAAAATAAAGTGCTCTGTCATCCTCATAAACCTGAAGATAATTGTATATGGACTCTCCTTCGTAGAGAAGATCGTTTTGCCAAAAAGCAAAATTGCTCTTATGTCCAAAGATAATGCAAAGAACAAAAATAAACATCGCTACCGGAAGTCTTTTTATCTTTTTAATACTTATCTTTGAAGATATAAAATATATTGCACAAAGTATCAAAAGAATCGCCGCAAAGATTAAGAACGTAATGCTCGTTCCTACTGCAGGAATACTTATGAAAGTCGGAATAAAAGTACCGATAATACTTCCTATCGTGTTAGCCGCATTAAGATTGCCCACAAGCTTACCGTTATTATCAAGATTATCAACTGTGTATTTTACTAGTGAAGGCGTTACGGTTCCAAGAAGGAACAAAGGAAATACAAATATAACCATGCATGCAACGAATCCTGCAATGATTAAAAAGTTGGAATTAACCGTAAATATCAAAATTCCAGATATGAAAATAATTATATATTTTCCAAGCACGGGTATAAGCGCAATCCATACTGATGCAATAATGATACGTGCATAGAGTTTATCAGGATTGGGATTCTTATCCGCTGCTCTTCCGCCATATATATTGCCAAGTGCCATCGCTATCATAATCGTTCCGATAATGATGGTCCACACAATCTGCGAAGAACTAAAATACGGTGCCAGCAATCTGCTTGCGCCAAGTTCAACTGCCATTACCGACATTCCTGCAAAGAACTCGGTAAGATACAAAAAAATTCTGTTTTTAAGTATTGGTCTTTCTTCCATTATGCCTCTCTCTTTAGCCTATTAGTTTTTATCTTTTATAAATAAAGTTGCGACTTCCAAATGATAGGTGTATGGGAATAAATCTACCATACACATTCTCTCAACCTTGTATCCCTGATCATAAAAAGACATGATATCTCTAGCCAGACTTGTCGGCTTACATGATACATATACAATCCTCTCCACCTGATATGAAAGAATCTTGGTAAGTGCCTTGGGATTAATGCCATCTCTGGGCGGATCAAGAATAATATAATCCGGAAGTGTATCTATATCATCCAGGCATTTTAATACATCGCCTGCGATGAATTCACAGTTATCTATTCCGTTTCTTTTAGCACTCTCTTTTGCGGCTTCTACTGCCTCTTCAACTATTTCCACACCTATTGTCTTGCTCGTAGCCTTGGAGATAAGTTGAGCTATAGTACCGGTGCCGGTATACAGATCATAAACTACAGGCTTGGTGCCTTCCTTAATGCGAAGGAATTCGATTACTTTTGAATACAGAATCTCTGCACCACGACTGTTGTTTTGGAAAAATGAAAAAGGTGATACCTTGAATTCAAGTCCTAACAATTCTTCGGTAAAATAATCTCTTCCGTATAAAAGAGTTGTACCTTCATCCTTAACTGCATCCGCAAAAGAATCATTATTGACATGAAGTATTCCTGCGTAAGTTCCTACAAGTTCGATTCCTTTTAAAATCTCAACCCATTTATCAAGTATTTCTTTCCATTCTTCTTCAGAGTAATCTTCTTTCCACAAAGAAGATGTGACTAAAAAGACTAAAATCTCCTGAGATTTTTTACCCTTTCTCACGCAAAGATGTCTAAGTACTCCATCATGTCTCATCTTGTGATAATAAGGAATATTAAGAGCTGCAAAATAATCATATGTAGCCTTGAGTATACGTCTGAAATCCACATCGACTATCTTACAATTGAATGTATTTACCACATCGTATGTAGAAGCCCTCTTATGCATACCAAGTGCTATCGGGCCATCCTTATATTCATTACCGAAGGAAAACTCCATCTTGTTTCTGTAGCCTTCTATATCGGGGCTGCCACTTATTCCTTCATACGCCTTGTCTATATCTTCCGCCTTATCACCAATAGCATTCTTAATAAGCTTAAGAATCTGTTTTTCTTTTATTGATAACTGCGCCTCATATGGAAAAGTCCTGTATAAGCAGCCACCGCAATCTCCAAAATGAGGGCAATCGGATTCAACTTCTACGTCGCTTCTTTTTACAACTCTTTCAAGTCTGGCTTCTAAAAGTCCCGCTTTCTTTTTATTAACAGTTGCTTCTACAGTCTGTCCGATAATAGCATTCTTGACTTTTACTTTTCTTGTTTCCCCATTATCGTCCACACTGACTACACCGATATTCGGGAAATCATATTCAATTACTTCTCCAATGAAACTCTCGCCTTTTTTCATTTCTTCCTACTCATCTAAGCAAAGTAATGCCGACGGTACATACGCATCGTCGGCACTTGAATAAATATTATTCTTCAGTATTCTCGACTGAATCAGCTTTTTTCTCTTCTTGTTCCTTAACGTATATAGGGTTAACCTTCATAGAAGGATTTCCGCCACCATTAGCAAGCGTCATGGCCCATAAATCTCTTCCAACAGTATTATTTTGATTAAACCAATTAAAACCGATAAGACCTACCATAACTATCCCTCCTTTTATAATCGCTATTCAATATAGCATTACCCTATATGTATTATACCATTTTTCAACATATTTCCCAATGAATTATTATGCGATATAAAAAATTCGCATCTAAAAATGCAAAAACCACTATAAATAGTATATTCTCCTTGTCTGACTCAACAAAATATGGTATAAAAAAGGTATGAAATCGCGCGAAAACAGCAAATCCAACAGTGTTTTGTCAAGAATCGGTCGTTATGTTGGTCGATTCTTTATTTGGGTTGCAGCAACTTTGGTAATACTATTGGCTGGATTGTATGTTTTCTTCTTTATGGTTAACAAGGGGCCTTCGCCAAGAATTAGAGACCTCTTCGTTGCCTCAGCCAAGGAATCAAGCGTTGGTGGCGTTGTGGCTGATATATATCTTTCTCAAGCTCAGATTGATGATATCCTATCCAAAAACAAAACCACAGAATTCGAAGAAATTACCAATACTTCTTTAGTAAAACTCAATGCTTCTGAAAACGAAACCGTAAAAGAGACTGCTACCGAGTCAGGAACTGTTATCGATCCTGATGGTGACGGAATAGATATATTCGATGTTCATGGTGACACTTACAAGGGAAAGATGATGGTTGTATATGACCCTTCCAGAGTTAAAGTCGCTACACTTGATTATTATGATTACAACGCACCCGGACTTACGCTCTCACAGTTAGTCCAAAAATACGACTGTGTAGCAGGTGTTAACGGTGGTAAATACGATGATGAAATTGGTATGGGTACAGGTGGTATGCCCGAGGGCGTTATCTTCTCGGAAGGCAAACTTAGATTTGGCGATCCCAGTACATCATACGAAATATATGGTTTTACCAATGATAATGTTCTTGTAGTCGGAAGAATGACTGCAGGTTATGCTCAGTCAATCGGAATGAGAGACGCAGTATCTTTTGGTCCCTCATTAATAGTCAATGGTAAGTCGGCTCAGTATTCCGGTTCAGGATCGGGTCTTAACCCCCGTACCGCAATCGGACAGAGAGAAAACGGCGATGTGCTCTTACTCGTAATCGAAGGAAGACAGCCCAGTTCTCTTGGAGCAACAATGGGTGATCTAATTACAATCATGGAAGAATATGGTGCAGTCAACGCAGCCAATCTCGATGGCGGTATGTCATCATCCATGTATTATAACGGCGAAGATGTAGTATCCAGTTGTACATTGGGATTCAGAGAAATGCCAAGTGCTTTTGTTGTGGAAAAGAGGTAGTATGAATCGCGATCTTTTTAACAAAAACAAAAAAGCAGGCAACACTGAATTAGAGAATGATCCGAACTGGGCTAATGATGTATCCGTTCAATCTATCGAAGATAAGATTAAGCAGGATCACAGGGAATTAAGAGAAGCGCTTCGTCCCTTATCAGCCGACGATAAGAATCCTATTGATACTTTCTTAAGTCTATTCTCCAAAAAAGAAAAATCAGATAAAACAAGTAGCGCATCCGATAAATCTGAGACTGCAAACGAGGGAACTACTAAGTTCTTCTCTAAGAAGTTCCTCTTGTCCCTAGCTATCTATTCGGGCGTACTTGTTCTTCTTATAACTCTTTTTCTTATCAGATTCTTTTTCTATCTGAAAGACTACGAAAAAACATACGAACTATCACTCCCTTATCACAACGCGGATTCTTTTATCCAGACGATATCTGGTAATAATGCTGAGGAAATATATTCATCGTTAACCAATAAGCCCGTACTCAGCGAATATGAAACAAAAGATAATGTCGTAGGCTATATAGATGCTATGACAAAGGACAAGCAGTTAAGCTATGCTGAAAGCAATGATTCCACAGATAAGAAGCCTGTTTATCATATAATAGCTGATGACTATATCATCGGCGAATTGGTATTGACTCAGTCAGCAGAAAAGCGTAAGCACGATTTACCCATATATCGTATCGATTCTTTTTCACTGTTTTCAGAACCCGAATGGGATGCAACAATAAAGACATACGATGATTGCAAAGTATATGTTAACGGAAAAGAATTGACTAAAGATTATCTTGAAAAAAGCGAAAAAAACGACGAAACCCATTTTGAAGATTTCGCCGAATTAGCTGATGTCAATTATTATAAGATTGATGGATTATATCAGAGACCTGATATCAAAATTGTCAATGCGTTTGATCAGGAATTGGTTCCTTCTGTTAATGAAACCACAGGCTTTTACGAGACTCCATTGAGTGCTCCGAAAGATATGGAGGATGAAATGATTGCATTCGCAAAGGACGCTGTAGCAACTTACTCCTCCGTTGTATGTCGTGAGATTAACGACAGCAATCTCGATAGGATATTCACAAAAGGTAATCCCATCGTTCACGACATCAAAACCAACAGTGGAAATCTAATGTATTTCCCTAACCATATCACCAAAGAAACCGAAGATAAAATAATAGATTTTAAGCCTTACAACGAGAATGCATTCTATTGTGAGATGGAACATACTCAGCATATGCTTGTATACGGCGTAAGACCTCGTGATGTTGTTACAGACACCAGATTCTATTACACAAAAGAAAACGGTCAGTGGCGCGTCTGCGCAGTAATCTATTAGTTATTCCATTTTATCCCATTCACTGTTAAGAACGGGATATGTTTCAAGTGCTTTCTTTTTCCAGAGAGTCGCTCTCTCATCGTCATTTTTAGCCCTATAGAAAAGTTCTGCTTCCTTGCATAATTCGCTGCATTCGTATTCACTATTGGCTATTCCAAAATACTTAAGAAACTCTCCTTCATTCTTTTCAATTCTGAATGTATGGCAGATAACACAATACGATTCTGTGAGCATGTCCGGATTATCGGTCATATGAAGAGAATTCAAAAAGTACTCTTTTGCTTTTATAAAATCATCATCCTTACCGGATATCATGAGTTCTCTTGAATACATATTGTGGAGTCTCTCGGAAAGAATATCACCATTTGCAGTCAATCTCTCAAATATTCCAAAATCTCTCTTAGAATGATTATTGATTGGTAAATGAAGTATCTCTATATCAGAATCAAACACAACAGGATCAAGTCTTAGAGTCTCATGAATCGGATCTATCCATGTAAAAGTTCTTAATCGCTTAAAGAGTTTAGGTCGATACTCTTTCTCAAAGTTTTCGGTAGTATTATGTTCAAGCGGTGTAACATAGAGCATCTGCACTATCTCAATATCAGTAATAAGATTATCTTTTAATATCTTAAACTGAAATCTGTTTTCTTCATCGAGCACTTCATCCGCATCTACCGAATAAATATACTCCATATTGCACTTGGAAAAAGCATAATTTCTAGCTGCCGAAAAATCATTAATCCATTCAAAATCATATACTTTATTCGTATATTCCATTGCGATGCTCTTGGTAGAATCCGTCGAACCGGTATCTACTATAACCAATTCTTCATATAGACCCTTTAGTGAATCAAGACACCTTCTTAAAACCTTCTCTTCATTTTTAACAATCATACAAACTGATACAGTTACCATTTTCCCTCACTTACATTAATCGAAAAAAGGAACAACCCTTCCGAGTTATTCCTTTCCACATCATTTATAACAACAAAATAAATTTAAGAAGGCTTAATTATTCTTCCTTATCTTCTTTGTCTTCGATAGCGTCTTCGTCATCAAAGAAATCGTCATCGAAATCGTCATCAAAATCATCATCGAAATCTTCAAGATAATCGGGTGTGAGATAACGATATACAAGATAAGCGATACCTGCTACTGCTGCAATAGCGCCTACGATAGCAAGAATTGTAATAATAATATTACGTCTCTTAGCAGCTTCTGCCTCTTCCTGTTCTCTCTTCTTTCTGTTTAAAATACCGTCTAATTTAGTCATTTCAAGAAAATCATCAAAATCCTTTACTTTCTTAAAAAGTCTCAAAATATTTGCCATAGGACATATCCCCCTTATGATTATTAAAAGATATTTCATTGTTATTATATCACTAGTAAATAAAAAAAGATAGTTTATTTTAAAATTTTATGTAAATCAGTTTTGAATATATTTTTTCTATCCAATCACGTTTAATTTAGCGAATCTGGAGTCCAAAACTCTCTGTCCGTAAGTATCGAATTCAATGGTTACATAAGTGTTGACTCCGGAATTATCGATATCCTTAACCATACCTTCACCAAACTTGATATGGCTTACCCTATCGCCCACCTTGTAATTGATTTCACTCTGAATCTCGCTACCCTTGGTAAATGAAACAGGTTTTGCAGTCTGAACAGGCTTAACACTAATCTTAGGCTTGGCAACAGGCTTGGCTGACGATAGTATATTGGTTCCGGAATAAGGCTTATTAACGTTCGAAGTAGTACTACTCTTCATACTCTGGTTAATATATCCTGAATATAACTTAACAGACTTATCCTTTTTCTCATATAAAGGTATCGTGTCGGCCGTCTTTTTTTCAAGAGACATATTGGATTCCATGAGATTAAGAGGAATCTCTTTTACAAATCTGCTGATAGGAAAATTAACCCACTGCCCCCTATACATACGGCTAGCTGCTGATGTTAATGTAAGATCTTCCTTCGCTCTGGTGATGCCTACATATGCAAGACGTCTTTCCTCTTCCATATCCTCAGGATCATAAGCGTTAACTGCTCTGTCTCCGGGGAATAAGCCATCTTCCATACCGACGATATACACATGGGAGAATTCCAAACCCTTGGCTGAATGAATCGTCATCATCAGCACTCTGTCAGCTGATGTATCAGCATTGTCTATATCTGCAACCAAAGATACATCATTTAAAAAGTCCTGAAGTGTAGGTTTCTTAGCCTCTTCCACATCGCCCTGTTCTGCTATGAATTTCTCCTCAAAATACGCTGCCTTGGAGATTAATTCATCTATATTGGCTATTCTGTCATCCGCGTCTTCTTTCTCCTCTGTCTCGTAAAGATATGCATTATAATCAATCTTTTCAACGAGAGCTCCGATTAGTTCGGAGAGATCATCAAATTCATCTTCTTTTATCCTCTCTCTGAATATGCATATATCCGTAGCAAAATCCATCATCTTGGATGCTGCTTTTCCAATTGAAGGAATTCTATCAGCATGGAGTAACGCCTCGAATAAAGAAATATCATTGTTCTCAGCAAATGCAGTTGCTTTTCCAAGAGATGTATCACCGATGCCTCGCTTGGGAACATTGACTATTCTTTCGACATTAAGATTATCGCTTCCGTTAGCTATGGTTTTAAGATATGCGAGTATATCCTTAACTTCACGTCTTGCATAGAAATTAGTACCGCCAACAATCGTATAAGGTATATTCTCTCTAAGCATTGCTTCTTCAAGTTCACGCGATTGCTGATTGGTTCTATAGAGAACAGCGCATTCTTTTCTTAAGCAGTCCCTTCTTCTAACCTTAGTATATATGTCATCAACGACAAAAGAAGCCTCTTCCCTTGTCGAATCCAATCTTCTGAAATGTATCTTGGTACCATCACCATTTTCTGACCAAAGACTCTTTTCTTTTCTGCCCTTATTATTAGCTATAACCGCATTGGCAGCATTGAGGATATTTTCAGTAGATCTGTAGTTTTGCTCAAGCTTAACCACATATGCATCTTTGAAATTCTTTTCGAAATCAAGAATATTGCGTATATTGGCTCCTCTGAATCTGTATATGGACTGATCGTCATCACCTACTACGCATAGATTTCTGCTCTTGGCAGCAAGCATATTGATGAATGCAAACTGCACACTGTTGGTATCCTGATACTCATCCACCAGAATATATTTAAAACGATTTCTGTAATTCTCCAATACCTCGGGAACTTTTTTGAAAAGTTCAACAGTAAGAAGTAACAAATCATCAAAATCAAGAGCGTTATTGTCAAACAACGCTTTTTGATAATCTCTATACAAAAGGGCAATTACTTTTTCATATTCCCCTTTTGCCATTGACTCATATTCTTCCCAGCCAATCATTTCATTCTTGTTAGAGCTTATGACAGCTAAAATACTCTTGGCAGGATATTCCTTGGGATTAATGTTGTTCTTTTTTAAGAGATTGGTTATAAGCTTTTTGGTATCATCCGTATCATATATCGAGAAGTTGGTATCATATCCAATCCTGTCTATATGCCTTCTAAGAATTCGAGCACACGTTGAGTGGAAAGTTGATACCCATATTGAATCAGATTCGAGTTCAACCAAATCATCGATTCTCTGTCTCATTTCTTCTGCAGCTTTATTGGTAAAGGTGATTGCCAGGATATTATAAGGAGATATACCCTGATCTATCATGTATGCAATTCTATATGTAATAACTCTTGTCTTACCCGAACCGGCGCCTGCAAGTATCAATACAGGGCCTTCAATATGTGAAGCCGCATCCAGCTGTTCAGGATTAAGATATCTCTCAAGATTCATATTTTTCCTCTTATAATTCTTAATAGTTTCGCTTTTGCGACACTGCCGATATTATATCATAATTCGAACATACATTCACTATTTTTATTTATAAAATTTCTCTCGCAGGAGTGTAACATCGAGTAGGGAAGTTTTTTCGCATACAAAAAGAGGCAGGAAGACCTGCCTCTTATCTTTAAAATATTTTTGATTAAAGAGCGTATGCTACGTTAGGATCTACAAGCTTGAATCCTGCTTTTTTTACAGCCTCAAATCCTTTTTCAATATCTGAACACTTAAGGATCATGGAGCCTGCTTCTTTTGCAGAATTAAGTGTATACATATACTCAATATTGATGTTCTCATCAGAGAAAATCTTGGTAATCTTATTGAGTGATCCTGCTTTTTGCTCCATCTCTACAGCAAGAACATCTGTAAGTCTGGCAAGACATCCTTCTGCCTTTAATACACTTTTAGCCTTATCGGGATCGGATACTATCATTCTGATAACACCGTATTCACTGGTATCAGCAAGTGTAAGACAAACAATATTAATGTCATTCTTAGCCAAAATATCTGTTACGGAATCAAGTCTTCCTTCTCTGTTTTCAAGAAATACCGTTAACTGCTTTAAATACATACCCACACCCCCTAGTCTACTAATACTCTCTTATCTATTACGTGCTTTGATTTGCCTTCAAATCTCTCAAGAGTTCTGGGCTCAACGAGCTTAACCTTAACAGCAATAAGAAGTGCACTCTGTAAAGCTGCTGATATCTTCTTGGTAAGATTCTCCATCTCTCTAATCTCATCAGAGAATACATTTTCGTCAACTTCAACCTGTACTTCAAGAGTATCAAGATTGTTAACTCTGTCTACTATCATCATGTAATGAGGTGATACACCATCAATTTCAAGAAGTGCTGTCTCAACCTGTGAAGGGAATACATTAACACCACGAATGATAAGCATATCATCACTTCTACCCTTAAACTTGGAGATTCTGGGAGTTGTACGTCCACACTCACAAGTGGAATGATCAATACTTGTAAGATCCTTGGTTCTGTAACGAAGTAAAGGTAATCCCTCTTTTGTAAGAGTTGTAAATACCAACTCACCTACCTCTCCGTCAGGAAGAGGATTGAGTGTTTCTTTATCAACAATCTCTGCAAAGAAATGATCTTCCTGAACATGAAGTCCCTTGTGGAACTGGCAGTCGCATGCAACACCGGGTCCGCATACTTCTGAAAGACCATATATATCATGAGCATTAATACCAAGCTTTTCTTCTATCTGCAGTCTCATCTTTTCTGTCCAAGGCTCTGCACCACAGATAGCTGTCTTTAACTTAAGTTTATCCTTAACACCCATCTCTTCAATTACTTCTGCAATGTGAAGAAGATAAGAAGGTGTACATGCTATGGCTGTGGCACCGAAGTCTTCCATCATTGTAACAAGTCTCTTGGTATTGCCTGTGGACATTGGTACTGTCATACATCCCAGGTTTTCAGCGCCATAATGAAGGCCCAGACCGCCTGTAAACAGACCATATCCGTATGCAACCTGAATCATGTCTTCCTTGGTGATACCGCACATTACAAGATCTCTTGCAACGCACTCCTGCCAGGCTTCAATATCTCTTCTTGTGTAAGCAACTACTGTTGCCTTGCCTGTTGTACCGCTTGATGCATGTACTCTGACAATCTGTGACCTGGGGACTGCAAGAAGACCGAAAGGATAATTGTCTCTTAAGTCACTCTTTGTTGTAAAAGGAAGTTTGGTAATATCTTCAATACCGTTGATATCTCCCGGTTCAAGGCCGATCTCCTGCATCTTTTTACGGTAAAACTCAACATTGTGGTACACATTGGCTACGACTTTTTTTAGCCTCGCCCCCTGCATGTTGGCCATTTCATCGCGGCTCATGCATTCTCTTGCTTCATTCCAAATCATAACGGGTAACCTCTTTTTCTTGGAAACTGATTGTTAACGTTGTCTTTTTGTAACAGTTGCGCACAAAAAACATATAAACTTTAATCCTTAAAACCCTGTATATTATAATTAAAATTATAACCGGCTTCAAAAGCTGCCTTGTTGATATCGATTGTTTTGGCCGGAACCGTCTTCTCAATAACCTTAATCCAAGCGTCCTTGTCAAAATCCATATGTTTAGCAGCAATACCTACGATGATTGTATTAAATACTCTTGCATTGCCAATCTTTTTTGCTTCTGCCATAGCATCGATGTCAATGACTTTGTATTTATTCTTAAGATTCTCAATGATGTTTTCAGGATATTCCGCAACACCTGTGAGAACTGTCATAGGATCAATTCTCTGATCGTTAACGATAAGCACGCCATCTTTTTTAAGGAAGTGTGCATATCTTAAAGCTTCAAGTCTCTCGAAAGCGATAAGTACATCTGCGCATCCTTCTTCAACGATGGGCTCGTATACTTTTTCACCATAACGAACAAAAGTAACTACGCTACCACCACGTTGCGCCATACCATGAACTTCAGAAAGCTTAACATCGTAACCTGCTTCGGTGATAACACCACCTAATATTCTACTTGTAAGCAAAGTACCCTGACCGCCTACACCAACTATCATAATACTCTTTGTTTCCATGCTTACACCTCTCTTGTCTCGATTGCATCGAACTTACATCTTGATGCACATAATCCGCAACCGTTACACATAGTATCGTCAATTGCAATAGTTCCATCAGGATTCTTGCTCATTGCAGGACAGCCGGGCTTCAAGCAAGCGCCGCACTTCTTGCACTTATCAGATAAAGCATAGCATTTCTTATGAGAAACATTGCTCTTAAGAAGTGCGCAAGGAGCCTGAGAAATAATAACTGAAACAGCATCTCTTGCAACTTCTTCTTTGATTGTAGCTTTTAACTTTTCAGTATCAAATGCATTAACTACAGTAACATACTCAACGCCGAGTGCATGGCAAAGATCAATCAAATCAACTGCATATGTTGCCTCGCCACTTAATGTCTTACCTGTTGCAGCATGATCCTGATGACCTGTCATACCTGTTGTAGAGTTATCCATGATGATAACTGTACCTGTAGATTTGTTGTATACCATATTAAGAAGTGAATTGATACCTGTATGAAGGAATGTTGAATCTCCGATTACAGCAACCCAATTCTTGATATAATCTTTTCCTTTTGCCTTTTCCATACCATGAAGTGTGGAAATGGATGAACCCATGCAAACCGTAGTATCGATAACATTAAGAGGAGCCACTGCACCAAGTGTGTAGCATCCGATATCTCCTGCTGCATGCATCTTGAGTTCGTTAAGAACTGTAAATGTGCTTCTATGAGGGCAACCGGGGCAAAGAATGGGAGGACGAGCAGGTACCTTAGCAGGTTCTTCTGTCTCGACTTTTTCTTTTAAGATTGCTTCTCTAAGCATGTTAGCTGAGTACTCACCCTGAATGGTAAGAATGTCTTTACCATGGCAAGCAATACCCCATGACTTAACCTGCTCCTCGATAAGAGGCTCAAGTTCCTCGATAACATATAATGTATCTACTTTCTTAGCGAAATCTTCGATTAATTTCTTGGGAAGAGGATGAACCAAACCAAGCTTTAATACGCTTGCATTAGGAAGTGCTTCCTTAACGTACTGATAAGGAATACCTGATGTGATAACACCAATCTTTGTATCGTTCATCTCAACCTTGTTGATAGGAAGAGTACATGCATCTTCTGCCATATCCTTGAGACGCTTTTCAACAAATACGTGTCTGCCCTTAGCCATTGCAGGCATCATAACGTTCTTGGGAACGCTTCTCTCATAAGGCTTGTCTGCAACTTCTTCTCTGTCACAAAGTTCAACTACGCCCTGGCTGTGAGCAAGACGTGTAGTTGTTCTTATCATGATGGGACAGTCATATTTTTCTGATAATTCAAAAGCAAGCTTAGTGAATTCTTTTGCTTCAGCTGAGTCTGAAGGCTCTAAAACAGGAACCTGTGCAACTCTTGCTACACATCTAGAATCCTGCTCATTCTGTGAAGAATAAAGACCGGGATCGTCAGCTGCTACTAAAACCAAACCGCCGTTAACTCCAATATAAGAAACAGTATATAAAGGATCCGAAGCTACATTGACACCAACCATCTTCATAGATGCCAGTGCTCTTACACCACTCATGGAAGCACCTATAGCAACTTCCATAGCAACCTTTTCATTGGGTGCCCATTCTGCATAAATCTCAGGATACTTAACAATGTTTTCGCTTATTTCGGTACTGGGTGTTCCGGGATAAGCAGAAGACACTTTTACACCTGCTTCATATGCACCGCGGGCAATAGCCTCGTTTCCGAGCATAATCTTTTTTTCCATTAATATTTCCTCCGCCGTAATACTGGATATATGATAATAATCACAAAATCACACAGTAAACAATTATACACCTTATGTCTAATTTACACAATACAAGCAATATGCATAAAATCACGCTTTTTCAATAAAAAATGCCGAACAAAAGTTGTCCGACATTGGATTATCGTCTTCATATTGAAAACTGTATGAGCGAGTGGAACTGTAAGCCGGGTTCTGTCTTGAACGATCATCTGTCTAGAATCCATGTTACCATGAATTTCAAGCAACCTACCTGAGCCAAGTCGGGCAAACTTATAGGCTCTGTCTGGTCTTGCTTCGGATGGGGTTTACACAGCCTTACCCGTTACCGGATAAGCGGTGGTCTCTTACACCGCCTTTTCACCCTTACCGCTTGCGCGGCGGTTATTTTCTGTTGCACTTTCCTGAGAGTCA
>JAEEQX010000119.1 GCA_016285575.1 Lachnospiraceae bacterium | reverse complement strand
GGGTATCAATACCAATGAATGGTACAAAGAGACCATTATGGATCTCGTTAATCTCTTAAAATGCGTAACCAGCAAGTACACTCGTTCCAAGGTAAGAAAAGCTATTCCCAATGAATACAGATATGTCATTGAGGAACTTATTACCGAGAAACAGGAGATATACGATAAGGAAAAATATTATAAGAGTATTATCGATACCATTGTCAGAGTGGATGAAGCGGACAATATCATTATTGCTATTGCTAATCTTATTCAGAGAATGGTAGTCGATCATCTTCATATTGTTGGTGATATATATGATAGAGGTCCAGGTCCTCATAAGATTATGGATACTCTTTTAAACTATCATTCTGTTGACCTTGTATGGGGCAATCATGATGTTGTATGGATGGGTGCGGCAGCAGGACATCCTGCATGTATTGCCAATGTTATAAGAATGTCTGCAAGATACGGTAACCTCTCCATTCTTGAAGACGGATATGGTATCAATCTTCTTCCTCTTGCAACTTTTGCAATGGAAACATATAAGGATGCAGATTGTACCAGGTTCAAGTTAAAAGAAACCAGCAGTGGTGAATTTCTTAATGCATCCGAAATCGAGAGCAAGATGTATGCTGCCATAAGTGCAATACAGTTTAAACTCGAAGGAGAACTCATAAAAAGAAATCCTGATTTTTCTATGAACGATCAGCTTCTTTTGGATAAGATTGACTATGACAAGAAGACTATCCAATTAGGTGATAAAGAATATAATCTATGTCACTTTGATTTTCCGACCATTGATAAAAATGATCCTTACAAGTTAACTCACGAAGAAGACTTAATTATCAAGCAGCTTGTTAAGGCATTTATGAATTCAGAGAAGTTACGAAAGCATATAAAGTTCCTTTATAAAAAAGGAGCAATGTATCGAGTATATAACGGTAACCTCATATATCATGGATGTGTTCTTCTTAATGATGATAAGACTTTTTCACATTCCAATATTTGCGGAGTAGATACATACGGAAAGAGTATGTACGAATTATTGGATAGCTATGCAAGAAAAGGATTCTTTGCACCGATTGGCTCCAAGGATAGAGAAAAGGGTGGAGATATACTCTGGTACTTATGGTGCGGTCCTTTATCACCATTATATGGCAGAAGCAAGATGACTACTTTTGAGAGACTCTTTATAGAGGATAAGGAGACTCATAAGGAAGTTAAGGATGCATATTATAAATACATCGAAGAGGATCAGGAAGTAGCTGATGCAATTCTCAAGGAATTCGGTGCTACAGGCAAGTACTCCAAGATTATTAATGGACATGTACCCATCGAGATAAAGAACGGTCAGACTCCTGTTAAGGCCGGAGGAAAAGTACTCATGATTGATGGTGGTTTTTCCAAGGCATATCATGAAAAGACAGGTATGGCAGGATATACGCTTGCTATTGACTCTCATGGCATGTGGCTTGTTCAGCATGAGAAATTTGAATCCAAGGCAAAAGCAATTGCTCTTGAGACAGATATTGTATCGGATACTTTTACAGTTGAAGAATTTGATACCAGAATGTACGTACGTGATACCGACAACGGTAAGAGACTTATGGAAGAAGTCAGGGATCTCGACGAATTATTAGATGCTTACAGAGAAGGAGAACTCTCTTGAAAAAATCCATATCAGGTGTAATATCATATATTTCCATAGTTGTAGGAGCGTTGCTTGCAAGTTTTTCGGTTGCTTGCATATTGCTTCCCAATGATGCGGTTGACTACGGTACCGCAGGTATATCCATTATCATTAGCAAGTTGACAGGTGCCAACCTTCCATTGTGTGTTGTTCTTGTTTTCGCGCCTTTTGTTATAGCAGGTGCATTCTTTTTAGGGATAAGATTTACTCTAAAAGCAATGGTAGGTTCACTTGTATATACATTGGGGTTGGCAGTATTTGAAAGGATTCCTTTTGAACTAAATACTGAGCACTTTCTTGCTGTAGCATTCGGCGGTGCGGTATTGGGATTTGGATTATCCATTATTCTTAGAAGCGGCGGATGTATAGATGGGTCAGAGATACTTGCGAATATAATTCTTAAAAAGGTATCAGATAAAACCGGACGTAACTACAGTATGATGCCGATACTTATCGCGTTTAACTCGATTGTGTATCTAACCGTTTTTATATTTATAGACAGAAACTCGGCATTGCTTAGTCTTTTGGTATATATCGTTGCGACTCTCGTAATAGACAGATATACTGATCACTTCGAAGCCATTAAACAGGTTACTATTATTACCAAGGATCATGAGAGTCTGATTGATGCAATAAAAACAGATCTTAACAAGACTTGTACCATTATAGAGTCCAAGGGCGCAATAGCTGGAGAGAATAAGACGCTTATTTGCTACGTTAACTATTTTGAATTGCAAAAGTTAAGAGACATCATTCAAAACAACAAGGGTACTTTTAGTACAATTACTACAATTGACGAGATAATAAAATAGTATTTCGTGAAAAGAAAAAATGTGGGGATAAAGAATAGCAAAAAGAAAGATGGTCAGGGTTATGAAAATATCAGAAGAAGGCAGATTATTTATTGAGAATTGTACAATAGCTGACGCAAAAAGAGATGAGGGATTAACCATTCCCGAATCGATAGAATACGTTGAAGGCATCGAATACGGCGATACAGATAAGCAGAACCTTGATATATGCTATCCCAAGGATTCAAAAGGAAAAGAAAAACTTCCTGTTATCGTCAGTGTTCACGGAGGAGCCTATGTATACGGCAGTGCAAAACTGTATAAGTATTATTGTGCTTCTCTGGCTGAGAGAGGATTTGCCGTTATTAACTTTAATTACAGACTTGCTCCAGAATACAGATTTCCTACGCCGCTTACAGATCTAAATCTTGTGCTCGAAAAGATAACTTCAAACGAGATAAAAGAAACATATCCGCTTGATTTAAATAACGTGTTTATAATCGGCGATTCTGCGGGTGCGCAGATTGCGAGCCAGTACGGCATTATATATTCCAATGATAAATACAGAGAATTATTTGATCTTGCATTGCCTGATGTTAAGATAAGAGGCCTCGGACTCAACTGCGGAAAATATATCTTTTTGGATGAAGAACTTGATCAAAAAGACGGAATATACAATGATTACTTCGGAGATAATGCCAGAGCTTTCGGAGAAAAGCTTAATGTGATGGAATATGTTACCGCATCTTTTCCGCCTTCATATATTCTAAGCGCACCGGGAGATTTTTTGCTTCCTTTTGCCAAGCCTATGAAAGATTTTTTGGATATGAAGGGTGTTAAGAATGCATGTAAGATATACGGTGATAAGAAGACGGGACATGTATTCCACGTAGATGTACGCTCTGTAATCGGACAAGGTGCCAATGACGATGAGACAGCATTTTTCAGGTCGCTTATTAAGTGATTCACAGGACTTC
>JAEEQX010000038.1 GCA_016285575.1 Lachnospiraceae bacterium | reverse complement strand
TTTCTTTTCTTTACTGTTGGAGATAGAGTGTTAATCTTTATTGCGGATAAGAAAGTAGAATATGATTTCTATGAAGAAATATTAAGAAATCCAAATTACTTGTATGAAAATGGTATATGCTTTAGGAACAATGAGATTATAGTGAGTATATATGACAAAAAAAATTTGGACAGCATTAAGAGTTCAATGGAGAATAGTTATAATGCTACATTATATCCGACGACGAATTTAGAAAATTATTATAGATTAGTATTCAGGCTCAGCCAAAGTTATTCTGAACTAAATAGAATCAAAGAAGAAATAGAAGTCGTATATGATGATTCATATGCGGAAATACAAACTATTGAGTACGGATACAGACAGCAATATAGAGAGATGGATAGAGAGTATCGGACTGAGGGTATTCCATTTGGTAGGATTGGAATTATTAGGAATTGCTTCCTAGATATATTCGGCAAGAAATAGAGAACAAGAATAAATGGAGAAAGAAATTTCAGAAATGAGATTTCTTTTTTCTTTTGTAATTATAACTATATATTGAATAATAATATAGGAAAACGAAGATCTAAATATAGGAGTTCCACGTGAAACAAAAAGAAGGAAGTATCAAGATAATGTTTCACGTGAAACATAGAAATACAAGATTTTGAGAAAAATGTGAAACATATAATAGATATGAATATAGATATAGTATCAACAAACAGATAAAAAAAAGAATGAATCGAAAGAGAAAAGTCTATATATGGTATCAAGAAAAATCGACACAAATTATCCCATGTAATTTTATATAAATATAAAGTAGATAAACTACCTCAATAATGCTATTATGTTAAAAGTGTCGTAAAAAGAAAATGATGAGAATAGTCACTTAACGGTAAAAGGAGACAGTCAATGGGAAGAGTTATAGCAATCGCCAACCAGAAGGGTGGAGTAGGTAAGACTACAACAGCAATTAATCTTTCTGCCGCTATGGGCAAAAAAGGTAAGAAAGTATTGGTAATAGATATCGACCCGCAGGGTAATACAACCAGCGGATTCGGAATAGAGAAGAACGAACTCGATAAGACAGTTTATGATCTTATACTTGGCGAGTGCTCTATCAAGGAAGCCATCATTCCGGATGTGTGTGATAACTTATCAATCATCCCGGCCAATGTTAACTTGGCTGCAGCCGAGATAGAATTAATCGATGCTGAGAAAAAAGAATATGTTCTCAAGAATGAAGTTGATTGGATCAAGGATCAGTACGACTACATCTTCATCGATTGCCCTCCTTCGCTTAGTATGCTTACAGTCAATGCGATGACAACAGCTGAGAGTGTACTTGTTCCCATCCAGTGTGAGTACTATGCAATGGAAGGTCTTTCACAGTTAATCCATACAATCAATCTTGTTAAGAAAAAACTTAATCCTTCACTTGCTATGGAAGGTGTTGTATTCACAATGTTCGATTCCAGAACCAACCTTTCACAGGAAGTTGTTGATTCTGTAAAAGAAGCACTCGAAGAGAGAGTATTCGAGACAACTATTCCCAGAAACGTAAGACTTGCCGAAGCACCCAGCTATGGTAAGCCCATCTGTGATTATGATCCTAAGTCTGCAGGTGCAGAAAGTTACAACAAACTTGCAGAAGAAATTATCAAGGTTAAATAAGACTAACCTCTGTGACAGAGATAGATGTAAAAATACTTAAAATGATGTATAATAAAATTTCCTAATGGAAAACCAGTTATATATTCCCGGGGAAAAATATATAATTCAAGGAGCAGAAAACTATGAAGAAATCACATCTCAAAATCAGTGGTCTTTGCGCGTTAGTATGCATACTTCCTTTGGTTATCACTTCAATATGCGTTATCGCCACACTTCTCGTAACATCAAGAAAGTCCTGTGAAGCCAGTGTTTACAGACAGATGAATATCATTTTGGAAGATCGTATCCAAGCTATTCAGAAGTTTGTAGATAACTCGGAACTATTACTCAAGCAGTATGGTACTGCACCTGAGATAAAAGAAGCTTTGACTGCAGTTTATAATGAGGATGAAGATGCTGCAGAAAAGATGGCAGCAGCTCAGGCATACACAGAGAAATTTTATTCCAACTTAAATGGTTGGGAAGGCGTATATATAGGAAATACCAAGACAGTCATTCAGGCACATTCCAATCCTGGTGCCGTAGGTCTTCAGACAAGAAGCGAAGATCAGCTTCCTGCATTTTTTGAGACTATGACTTCAAGTACTAATGATGGATTGTTCGATGGCGGTGCATTCGTATCACCTGCTTCAGGACAGATGATTATCAACCTTCGTCAGTTAGTAACAGATGACAAGGGTAACATCGTTGGATACACAGGCGGTGGTCCTTTCTTAACAGAATTCTCCAATTACTTGGCAGATGTTAGTGAGGGCGAACTTGTTGGTGCAACATTCGTACTTGCAGACAGTGCAAACGAAGTATATGTATTATCCAACGATTCACGTTTTGAGAGTTGTGCAGCAATAGAAGATGCCAATCATCTCGAATTGATTGGTAAAGTCAATGAGAACAATACTACTTACCAGGGCTTTTACAAGATTGATGGTAAGAAGAATATAGTTACAGTTAAATACGTACCCGGTTATAATTTTGTACTTATTATGTACAGATCAACATCCGGAATATACGATTCAGTTAAGACTACCAATATCGTGACTATAGTAGTCAGCGTAGTAATTCTTGTTTTAAGTATTATCATCATTTCAATTATCGGTGGAGCTATCGACTCGAAGAGTAAGAGACTCAACAAAGCACTCGATGAGATGGCAGACGGTAACATCAATGCCAGAATTCCTTCCAATATGATGATTGCCGAGTTAAGCCAGGTAGCAATATCCACAGCAAAACTTCGAGACAAGCTTCAGAGCGTAGTTGAGAGTATCCGTGGCGGAGTAGTAGGAGTTACAGGTACTGCAGATGACGTTAATGAGATGCTTGGCTTGAGCAAGGATTCAACCGAAAAGGTATCAATAGCTGCCAATGAATTATCAATGGGCTCCAGCCAGATGGCAGAGGATGTTCAGGATGTTAACAGTCAGATTAATATAATGAGTGATAACATCAATGATATTACAGATGCTCTTGTACTTCTTAACCAGTCCTCTAAGGAAATGGAAAAAGTCAACAACGAGGCAGCAAAATATATCAATTCCATGGAAACAAGTTCGAATCAGTCAACGACTTATATCGAAAATATTTCCAACCAGATTAGAACCAACAATGATGCAATAAGCCGTATCTCCGAGGCAATCGAGATGATCAGAGGAATTGCTGATCAGACAGACCTTTTGGCACTTAATGCTTCTATCGAAGCAGCTCGTGCAGGCGATACAGGAAAAGGATTTGCAGTTGTTGCAGAAGAGATTAAAAAGCTCGCTGAGCAGAGTAATGAGAGTGCAGTTGAGATTCAAAAGATCGCAGAAGAAATCATTAATAACTCAGAAGAGACAATGGAACTTTCCAAGGATGTAGAAGCATCACTCAAGGAAGAGAGAAAGATTCTCTCAGATACCAAGGAATGTTTCGAAGCACTCTCAAAAGAGATTATCAAGTCTGTTGAAGAAATTGAGGATATCAGTACTCAGACACAGTCACTCGAAGAGATCAAGAAAGATATCATCGACAAGGTATCAAGTCTCTCCGCTATCTCAGAAGAGAACTTTGCTTCCAATGAGGAAGTATCCAATTCCATCAATAGAATTGTAGAGAACATTGGCGTCATTAACGAAAAGGTTAACTACTTAAACGTTATGTCAGACGCTCTTGATAAAGACGTATCATTTTTTAGCGAATAACAAAGGGGATTAACAGTATGGCATTAAAAAAGGGACTCAATAAGGGCAGAGGTCTTTCAGTATTAATCGACACAGAGACAGATAAGCCCTCGGTAAGCGAAGAAGTAAAGAACAGCATCACAATGCTTAATATTTCTAAAGTTGAACCTAACAAATCACAGCCGAGAAAGAATTTTAATGAAGATGCGCTTCAAGAACTTGCCGATTCCATCAAGGAACACGGAATTATTGAGCCGCTTATCGTTCAGGATCGCGGAAAGTATTATGAGATAATCGCAGGTGAGAGAAGATGGAGAGCTGCTAATCTCGCAGGTCTTACAGAAGTTCCTGTAATTATCAAGAACTTAACCAATCTTGAGATTATGGAAATCGCGCTTATCGAAAACATTCAGCGTGAAGACCTCAATCCTATAGAAGAAGCATTGGCATACAAGCATCTTATGGATGAATCCAATTATACGCAGGATGCACTTGCTCAGAGAGTAGGAAAGAACAGAACTACTATTACCAATGCAATGAGACTTTTGAAGTTATGTCCTGATGTACAGCAGATGCTCATCGATGAGATGTTATCCGCCGGACATGCAAGAGCACTTCTTTCAGTAGAGAATCCTGAACTTCAGTACACACTTGCTCAGAGAGTATTCGATGAGAAGATGAGCGTTCGTGATATTGAAAAAGAAGTTAAGAACTTAGACAAGAAGCCCAAGCCTGACAAGAAACCCGTTCAGGTTTCAGAACAGTTCAAAAAATATGAGGGCGTTCTTAAAGATAAGTTATCTACCAAAGTATCCGTTACTGCCAAGGAAAACGGTTCAGGCAAGATAGAAATCGAGTTTTACTCAAATGATGATTTTGACAGAATAATGGGTTGTTTTAAATAATGGAGAGTGCATTTTTTAACAGTATAGGACTTGGAAATATTGATATAGGATATCTTTTTCTTATTAATCTGATTGTCATTGTATTAATGCTTGGCGGAATCGGATATCTCGTATACGACAATATCAAGTTCAAAAAAGCATATAAAAAATTTATGAAGGGCTCTACCGCAGAGAGTCTTGAAGATAAGATTTTCCAGATGTGCGAGGAGCAGGATGCAATCAGAAAACTCGGAATCAAGCACACCAGAGAGATTAAGGAATTATATCAAAAGCATCAGGGTGCATACCAAAAAGTTGGTCTTGTAAAATACGATGCATTCAAGGAAATGGGCGGAAAGTTAAGCTTTTGTCTCGTATTACTTGATGAAAATGATACAGGTATTCTTCTTAATTCTATTCACAATTCTTCCGGGTGCTTTTGCTATGCCAAGAGAATCAAGAATGGTAAGTGCGACATAGTTTTAGGTGAAGAAGAACAGCTCGCAGTTGATAAAGCTACACGTAAAAAGATGAAAAATTCAAATATAAAGGAGTCAGACAATGATTGACATTAAGTTTTTGAGAGAAAATCCCGAGGTAGTAAAGAAAAATATCGAGAACAAGTTCCAGTTCGACAAGTTACCTCTTGTTGACAAGGTTATCGAACTCGATGAGCAGCGTAGAAAGACTCAGCAGGAAGCTGATGATCTTAAGGCTAAGAGAAATAATATCTCCAAGCAGATTGGTGCATTAATGGCACAGGGCAAAAAGGACGAAGCTGAAGAAGCTAAAAAGCAGGTAGCCGAGAATGCCAAGAAGCTCGAAGAACTCGATGTTAAGCAGAAGGAACTCGAGGAAGAGACAACCAAGATTATGATGGTTATTCCTAACATCATCGACCCGAGCGTTCCTATTGGTAAAGATGATACAGAGAACGTAGAAGTTACCAAGTACGGTGATCCCGTAGTTCCTGATTTTGAGATTCCTTATCATACAGAAATTATGGAGAAGTTCAATGGTATCGATCTTGATTCTGCAAGAAAGGTAGCAGGTAACGGATTCTATTATCTTCAGGGAGATATTGCAAGACTTCATTCAGCAGTTATCTCTTATGCAAGAGACTTCATGATCAACAGAGGTTTCACATACTGCGTACCTCCTTTCATGATTAGAAGTAACGTAGTTACAGGCGTTATGAGTTTCGCAGAAATGGATGCCATGATGTACAAGATTGAAGGCGAAGACCTTTACTTAATCGGTACTTCAGAGCACTCAATGATTGGTAAGTTCATCGACACAATCATTCCTGAGGAAGAACTTCCCAAGACATTAACAAGTTATTCACCTTGTTTTAGAAAAGAAAAAGGTGCACACGGTATCGAAGAGAGAGGTGTATACAGAATTCATCAGTTCGAGAAGCAGGAGATGATCGTAGTTTGTCATCCCGATGATTCCAAGATGTGGTTCGACAAGTTATGGCAGAACACAGTAGATCTTTTCAGATCTATGGATATTCCTGTTAGAACACTTGAGTGTTGCTCAGGTGACTTAGCAGATCTTAAGGTTAAGTCATTCGACGTAGAAGCATGGTCACCCAGACAGAAGAAATACTTCGAAGTAGGTAGCTGCTCCAACCTTGGTGATGCTCAGGCAAGAAGACTTAAGATTAGAATAAACGGCAAGGACGGCAACAAGTTCTTTGCTCATACACTTAACAATACTGTAGTTGCTCCGCCTCGTATGCTTATCGCATTCCTTGAGAATAACTTACAGGCAGACGGCTCAGTTCGTATTCCCGAAGTACTTCGTCCTTACATGGGCGGCATGACTGAAATCAGATAATCCTTAAGAAAAGGTGAGAGGATGAACAGATATTTTAGAGCAATAGGTTTTCTAGACAATTTTACAATCCGTGACTATGAACATATTGTCGAAGATATTACGTTTCGTCCCGAAGGTTCGGTCGTAGCTGACAATCTGAATGCGAAATATCTGATACTTGATAAGTGCTTGGATTGTGGCGAAAACTTTGGCATCTGCGTACGTATCATCAAAGATGATAAGGGCAATATTCACAGAGACTCCGTGTTCCCATATTTTAGAACCGAAGACTATGTTAAACATGAGTATTGTTCATTTGAAAAAAAGATTACGGGCGAAGAGTTTTTAGGTGTATACGAAGACTTAAATCTCGGCGAAAACATATTCTTTTACGTACAGAATTCAGATGAGTTATACAAGAGAAAACAGTTAAAAGATACATCGTGCTCCATCTCGATATCAGGACTTTCCATCGCAGGTAATGTTATTCTTCCGATTAAGAAAAATGATGTCGAGAGAGAGAACGCGAAGGAGTTCAACAAGAACAGAGTTGACCTCTTAAGCAAGGCTAATGATGGCGATCACAATGCTTTTGCAACTGTAAGATATGACGACATCCTTACCAATGTAATGGTATCCGAGCAGATATTCGTCGAGTCGATGGATATATACACAGTCGTTGATTCATCATTCATTCCTTGCGGTGCGGAATGTGATCTCTACTCAGTACTTGGCGAAATCTCAGATTTCAAAAAGACCGAGAATTACCTTACCGGCGAAAGCGTATATATCTTAAGTGTTTCGGTTAAGGAGCAGATTATCAAGATCTGTATCAATGAAAAAGATCTATTCGGCGAACCTCAAGTTGGCTTTCGATTCAAAGGAACCGTTTGGTTACAGGGTCGCGTAAAATAGTTAATTATGTTTAATAAAGTCAATTACGTCCAGCATGTAATTGACTTACTTGTTCCTATAGTTAAGTGGATATAATAAGCCCCTCCTAAGGGCTAGTCCCCAGTTCGACTCTGGGTGGGAACGTTAAGAAGCGCGCGGCGCTTCTAATTTTTTTTATGCATACGCCCGCCTAGGGCAATAATCAAAAGAGAAATAAAAAATGCGAGAGAAATTACAGGCAAAATTATTTTTGATACTACTAAGTGCAAGCATCCTTTTAGGAATGAGCGGATGCTTTTCACAAAAAATTGTCTCGATTGAAGATATAGAAAATGCAGGCTATACAGTTACTGAAGCTGACAACAAAAGCTTATGTATAACAGACAATGGCGCTGATTATTATTTTCACAATTCAAGCGGAAAGCTCACATTTGACAGGGTGATTATCAAGATACCGGCAATATCGGAAAAATCTAAGGCCAAGGGTTTGGAAGCAGATATTACAATTATTAGAGATAAGGGTAAAAAGATGACGGTTAATTATCATTACCCTACCGTTGATACTAATATAAACGGAGAAGAAAAAATCAATTACTTCACTATGTACTTTGAATTAAAGAACGATTTTGAAGTGGAGAGTATAACCAATAACAGGGGCTTTAATGATATTAAGGGTAAATACGAATCATTTACAAGTAACTGTCTTTCTACGGATGAACTCAATACTTACTACCAGCGTGGATTCGAATTAGAAGAAGAGTTGAATCAATAAGTTAAAAAGGATAAGAATGAAAGAAACAAGGTATACGCATATATCCGGCACGGATGGAGTGGAATTATCCGTACTTAGACTAGAGCCTGATGATGCGACCACTATAAAAGGAATAGTTCAGATTGCTCACGGTATGAATGAGTACAAGGAAAGATATTGTCACTTCATGGAATTCCTTGTGAATGCCGGATATATTGCAATAATTCATGACCATAGAGGTCACGGCAGAGCAATCACTCATAGAAAATACTTGGGCCATATGTTTGAGGGTGGCTACGAAGCGCTGATTGAAGATACTCATGAGATAACTCTTGAGGTAAAAAAATACGCTTCAGAGACACTAGGACTAAAGGACCTTCCATTTATTTTGCTTGGTCACAGTATGGGATCGTTGGTTGTCAGATGTTACATCAGAAAATACGACTCAGAAGTTAATAAGCTCTTAGTTGTTGGCTGTCCTTCCAAGCAGGCAGGTATGGCACCCGGACTATTGCTTATAAAGATAATTAAATTGTTTAGAGGCGAAGGATACAAGGATATCTTCGTTGGTCATCTTGTAATGGGAAGATTCGAGAAGCGTTTTAAAAAAGAACCTATCAAGCATTCTTGGGTTAACTCTAATCCTGAAGAGATGGCTAAGTATAATTCGGATCCTTATTGTATGTTTTTATTTACACTTAACGGATTCGAGAATCTAGTTCGCCTTTCAATGCTTACTTATAAAAACGGTGGCTACGCGATGAAGAATCCGGACCTTCCGATTCTGTTCTTATCGGGTGCCGATGATCCTTGCGGAGTCAGTGAAAAGAAAGTAAGATTCGCAGCCGAACTTATTAAGAAACAAGGCTATAAAAATGTCGATGTTAAGATGTACGAAGGTATGCGTCACGAAGTATTACAAGAGACCCATAAGGATATAGTTTATTCGGATGTCTTATCATTTATAGAGGAGAAAAAATGAGACTTAAAAATGTCCCGGGTTCAAAAGAATATATTGCAGCAAGTAAGTTTGTAATCCATGATGAGACTGAAAGAAAAGGAAAGGTACGCGAATACTTTTCAAATGATAAGCCCATCCGTATTGAGATAGGTATGGGAAAAGGTCAGTTTATATACGAGCTTGCAAGACTTAATCCTGATATTAATTACGTAGGCATCGAGAAGTATTCTTCAGTTCTTCTTCGTGCCATTCAAAAGATGGAAGAAGAACCTCTTGATAATCTCATCTTTATCCGTATGGATGCTGAGGAGATAACGGACGTTTTTGATAAGGACGAAGTAGACAGAATCTATCTTAATTTTTCAGATCCTTGGCCCAAGGACCGTCATGCAAAAAGGCGTCTTGAGAGTAGACAGTTTCTTGCCAGATACAAAGAGATACTTAAGTCCAAGGGATTGATAGAGTTTAAGACTGATAACAATGACCTTTTTGAATTCGCACTTGAAGAGATTAATGAAGAGGACTGGGCTTTGCTTGCTTGCACAAGAGACCTTCACGCAGATGCCAAGCTCAACGAAGGAAATATAATGACTGAGTACGAAGCAAAGTTCTCGGCAGCAGGCAATCCAATAAATAAGTACATTTTACAAAGGAAATCATAGATGGTTGAACTGATTGAATCAATTTTTTGGCACCTGTTAATAGGACCGTTTGTGATAATGGCGGTTTTTGCTGCCATAGCGATTGTATTAATAGGTGTTATTGTTGTCTTGATAATCGTAATAGTAAAAATTATACAGTCCCACAAAGAATAGAATATAATGAGCAAAAAAGAGAAGAATCCGGATATGACTCCGGTTCTGGAAAATAACTTCATACTTACCAAAGCAATGAACAAAAAGTACGCGAAGATTACATACAGGCGCTATCATTCCAAGTGGCAGATAGTTACTTTTATCGTAGCCTTAGTTTTGTTTGCGATAGGTTTTGCTTTTGTATTCCTACGATTGCTTGTTCCATTCATCATATTTATTGTGCTTGGACTTTACGTATTTTTCATGTCATGGAACGGATACTTATACCAGGCATTTATCTCATACAGACAGATGATGGATTATTTTGGTAATCCCGTCGAGATGCATGTAGTCTTTTATCCAAAGTTTTTCAGGGTTAAGGGAAGTAAGTCCAACTACGACTTTTTGTATTCTCAGATAACTGACATTGTCGAACTGGAGGATATGTCGATACTCATAGTATCCGCCAAGGGAATCATAACCCACGGACAGATTATAGATAAAAAAGCATTTACGCCGGAAGAACTCAACAAATACTACGAGTTGCTATATAACAGAGCACAAGGTTAGGGACACGTTGAAATATTGATAAAAGATAGACTTACCGACAAATTATAGAAAAATACACCACAAACTTTATATTCGTATTCGCAGGGGCATTTTTGCCCCTGTTTTGATTTACCTTGATTTGAATTTTATGTATAATATTAAGTGCGCATCTATCGTTTGATACTGACGAAAAAGAGCGCCATTTTGAAGGTATTTCGACGGAGAATATATGTACAGACACATCATTAACTCTACAAAGAAACTTAGTCATATCAATCCCGAGATTCAAGGGCATTTCAGCGAGCATCTTGGAAGATGTATATATGGTGGCGTGTATGTTGGGGAGAATTCAGATATTCCCAATGTTAATGGTATGCGTACTGATGTTGTCGAAGCACTTAAGGAAATGAAGATTCCCGTTCTCAGATGGCCCGGCGGTTGTTTTGCGGACGAGTATCATTGGATGGACGGAATCGGCGACAAGGCTGACAGAAAGAAAATGATTAATACCAACTGGGGTGGCGTTGTCGAGGATAACAGCTTCGGCACACATGAGTTTATGGAACTCTGTCGTCAACTTGGTTGTAAGACATACGTTAATGGCAATGTCGGAAGCGGCACTGTCAGAGAGATGAGTGAGTGGGTTGAGTATATGACATTTGATGGCGTATCACCCATGTCAGAACTCAGAAAAAAGAACGGTCACGAGGATCCTTGGACCGTAGATTATTTTGCAATCGGCAATGAGACTTGGGGTTGCGGCGGTAACATGAGCCCTGAGTACTATTCAGATCTATACAGACATTATCAGACATTTGTCAAAAATTATAATCCCGATAAGAAAATCAAAAGACTTGCAGTCGGACCCAGCGACAAGGATTACGCTTGGACCGAGACACTTCTTAAGAGATGCTACGAGAGAGCAGGCTCATGGAACAATGCACATGGATTCATGGACGGCCTGACTCTTCATTACTATACCCTTCCTTATAACTGGGATAAAAAAGGCAGCGCTACCATCTTTAATGATAAAGAGTGGTACATGACTTTGGCCAAGACCTTTTATATGGAAGAATATATCACCAAGCATTCAGCTATCATGGATCGCTATGATCCCGAAAAGCAGATCGGTCTTATGGTTGATGAATGGGGTACTTGGTACGACGTTGAAGAAGGAACCAATCCCGGATTCTTGTATCAGCAGAATACAATCCGTGATGCACTTATCGCAGGTATTAACCTCAATCTTTTCAACAAGCATTCAGACAGAGTCAAGATGGCCAATATCGCGCAGCTTGTTAATGTATTACAGGCAGTTATCCTTACTGAGGGTGACAAGATGGTCAAGACTCCTACATATTATGTATTCAAGTTGTATTCAGCGCATCAGGATAACGAACTTCTTGAGAGTAGTTTGGACATCAAGACAATCGGTCTTGAAGATGAATATAAGCTTCCTAATCTTACTGAGTCAGTATCAGTTAATAAGGATGGCAAGATTATCATCACGATGACCAACCAATCACTTGATGAGAGCGCGGAGATCGAGAGCGTATTACACGGTTCGGTGGTTAAGGGTGTTACAGGTCGCATCGTTACTGAGAAGATGAACGCACACAATACATTCGATAATCCCGACGTTGTAAAAGATGCTGCATTCGAAGTAACAGGTTTTGAAAACGATACCATCAAGTATACGATTCCTCCTCGAAGCGTCATCGCACTTGAAGTTACAGTATAAAAATGGAATATAAAAAAATCTGCAGACGCTGTCTCGTCTCGGAGATGGGCGAAGAAGCCTACAAAGAGATGATAGCTAAACATACGGATATCATTAAGGCAGAAGACAGAAGTAGTGACGAACTCTATCAAGAGCGACTTGGCATTTGCAAAGAGTGCGATAAACTCAATGCCGGAACCTGTCTATCCTGCGGTTGTTACGTAGAGATACGAGCAGCATTAAAACAATCCCGATGTCCTGACAAAAAGTGGTAGATAGGACACAAAGCGAATCATAAACAACAATTGTTTAATGATATAAATTTTTAAAGGAGATAAAGCTATGGAAATCAAAAAAGTAACAGACCCGTCATTTAAGAAGTATGGCAAGATTATCGAAGGAATCGATTTTTCAGAGATCTTAAAGAATCTTGAAGCGCTTCCCATGCCCGCTGAAGGAGTAGAGTACTTCCCCGGAGTTAAGGAACTTGAGAGCACTCCTGCAACCAAGATTATTTCCGAGAGCCTCTATGGTGGAATGCCCATCCAGATTGGTATGTGCAACGGACACAACAAGGCACTCAATGCAGTTGAGTATCACAGAGATTCTGAGATTAACGTTGCTCTCTACGATATGGTTCTTCTTATCGGTGAATTAAAGGATGTTACTGAAGATTTCAAATATGATACATCTAAGATTGAAGCATTCTTAGTACCTGCAGGTGTTGCAGTAGAAATGTATGCTACAACTCTTCACTATGCTCCCTGCCACGTAGAAGACAAGGGATTCAAGGCAGTAGTAGTTCTTCCTAAGGGAACCAACTATGACCTTACATTTAAGAACTCCAACACTAAGGAAGACAAGCTTCTTACAGCAGTTAACAAGTGGCTCATCGCTCATGAGGACGCTAAGATCGATGGAGCATTCAACGGACTTGTTGGAGAGAACATCACAATCTAGAAAATATTATTTTAAGGAGAATAGATATGTATTACATCGGAGTTGATCTCGGAACATCGGCCGTTAAGCTCATCATGATGGAAAAAGACGGTACGATCGTAAGCTCAGTTTCAAAAGAGTATCCTTTGTACTTCCCCAATCCCGGTTGGTCAGAGCAGAAGCCTGAAGACTGGAAAGCTGCAGTACTTGAAGGATTAAAAGAATTAGTTAAGGATTTTGATGCTACAAAAGTAGCAGGTATCAGTTTTGGCGGACAGATGCACGGTCTTGTAGTTCTCGATGAGAACGATAATGTTATCAGACCTGCAATTCTCTGGAACGATGGTAGAACACAGAAAGAGACAGATTACCTTAACAACGTAATCGGAAAAGATGTTCTTTCAGCAGAGACAGCCAATATAGCATTCGCAGGATTTACTGCTCCCAAGATTCTTTGGATGAAAGCTAACGAGCCAGAGAATTTTGCTAAGATTAAAAAGATTATGCTTCCCAAGGACTACATTGCATATGTATTATCCGGTGTGTTCTCGACCGACTACTCGGATGCTTCAGGTATGCTCCTTCTTGATGTTAAGAACAAGAAGTGGTCCAAGAAGATGTGCGAGATCTGTGGCGTAGACGAGTCCATGCTTCCCAAGCTCTATGAATCTTATGAAGTAACAGGAACAGTTAAGCCTGAGATTGCTAAGGAAATCGGATTCACAGATAACGTTAAGGTATGTGCAGGTGCCGGAGACAATGCGGCAGCAGCTGTTGGTACAGGTGTTGTTGGAGACGGCGGATGCAATATCTCACTTGGTACATCCGGAACAGTATTCATCTCATCAGCTAAGTTTGGTGTGGATGAGAACAATGCACTTCATTCATTCGATCATGCAGACGGCAACTTCCATCTTATGGGATGCATGCTTTCAGCAGCATCATGTAACAAGTGGTGGATGGATGAAATCATTAAGACTAAGGATTACGCAGCTGAGCAGACAGGCATTACTAAGCTTGGTGAGAATCACGTATTCTTCTTACCTTACTTAATGGGTGAGAGATCTCCTCACAACAATCCCGATGCAAGAGGAACTTTTATCGGACTTACAATGGATTCAACCAGAGAAGATATGACTCAGGCAGTACTCGAAGGCGTAGCATTCGGACTTCGTGATTCCATCGAAGTAGCAAGAAGCCTTGGTATCCCTCTTACTAAGACAAGAATCTGCGGTGGTGGTGCTAAGAGCCCTCTTTGGAGAAAGATGATTACCAACATCATGAACATGGAAGTTGAGAGAATCACTTCAGAAGAAGGACCCGGACTCGGTGGTGCAATGCTCGCAGCAGTAGGATGCGGCGAATATGCATCAGTTGAAGAAGCAGCTAAGGCAATCGTTAAGGTACTTGATGTAGAAAAGCCCGATCCCGAACTTGTTAAGAAATACGAAGAAAAGTATCAGCAGTTCAAGGCTATATACCCCGCATGCAAGCCTGTATTTGACTTAATAAAATAGTAGATTTAATCCGGTGCCTGGCACCAATAAAAACATAGGAGAAAAAGTATGAACGAATTGGAACTTAAGAAAAAGGCCAATGATGTCAGAAAAGGTATTGTTACAGCAGTACATGCTGCAAAAGCCGGCCATCCCGGCGGATCCCTTTCTGCAGCAGACATCATGACATATCTCTACTTCGAAGAGATGAACATTGATCCTGCCAATCCCAAGAAGGAAGACAGAGACCGTTTTGTATTATCCAAGGGACATGTTGCTCCCGCTTTATACTCAACACTTGCCAACAGAGGATTCTTCCCCGTTGAAGAGCTTGAGACACTTAGAAAACTTGGAAGCAGACTTCAGGGACATCCTTGTATGCAGGAGACACCCGGTGTAGATATGTCATCAGGTTCACTCGGACAGGGCGTATCCGCTGCATGTGGTATGGCACTTTCCGCTAAGCTTTTAGGTAATGACTACAGAGTATATGCACTTTGCGGTGACGGTGAGATTCAGGAAGGTCAGATCTGGGAAGCTGCTATGTTTGCAGGTCACAGAAAGCTCGACAATCTCGTAGTAATCGTAGATAACAACGGACTTCAGATTGATGGTAAGATCGAGGATGTATGTTCTCCTTATCCCATCACTGACAAGTTCAAAGCATTTAATTTCAATGTAATCGAAATCGACGGTCATGATTTCTCACAGATCGCAGATGCTTTTAAGAAAGCAAGAGAGACCAAGGGTATGCCTACAGCAATCGTTGCTAAGACTGTTAAGGGTAAGGGCGTATCATTCATGGAGAATCAGGCTTCATGGCACGGCACAGCTCCTAACGACGAGCAGTACGCTATAGCTATGGAAGATTTGGAAAGGATTGGTAAAGAGTATGTCTGATGCAGTAAAAATCGCTACAAGAGAAAGCTACGGCAACGCTCTTGTTGAATTAGGTAAATCAAACGATAAGGTATATGTACTTGATGCCGATCTTGCAGGTGCTACCAAAACAGGTACATTTAAGAAGGCTTTTCCCGACAGACACATCGATTGCGGTATTGCTGAGTGTAACATGGTAGGTATCGCAGCAGGTCTTTCGACAACAGGTATTATTCCTTTCTGCTCATCATTTGCTATGTTCGCTTCAGGACGTGCATTTGAGCAGGTTAGAAACTCAGTAGGTTATCCTCATCTTAATGTTAAGATCGGTGCTACACACGCAGGTGTAACAGTCGGCGAAGACGGTGCTACACATCAGTGTAACGAGGATATCGCTTTAATGAGAACAATTCCCGGAATGACAGTTATCGTTCCTTCGGATGATATCGAAGCTAAGGCTGCAGTTAAGGCAGCAGCAGAGTATGTAGGTCCCGTATACATGAGATTTGGCAGATCTGCAGTACCCGTTATTAACGATAATGCAGATTACAAGTTCGAGATTGGAAAAGGCATCTTACTTAAAGAAGGAAAAGATGTTACAATCATAGCAACAGGTGTGTGCGTATGCGAAGCACTTAAGGCAGCAGAAGCACTCGCAGCAGACGGAATTGATGCAGAAGTAATCAACATTCACACAATCAAGCCTCTTGATAAGGACCTCGTTCTTAAGAGTGCCAAGAAGACAGGTAAGGTGGTTACAGTAGAAGAGCATTCAGTTATCGGCGGTCTTGGTAGCGCAGTAGCTGACGTCCTTGCAGAGACAGGTGTTGCAACTCTTAAGAAGATTGGTGTACAGGATGTATTCGGTGAGTCCGGAACAGCTGCACAGCTTCTTCACAAGTTCAAACTCGATGCTGAAGGCATCACAGAAGGCGTAAAAGAATTCGTTAAGTAATTACGTCCTAACAAGTTTATAAACTGTAAATGACATTTTTCTTAAAAAAATTCGTATTCGACAACCGACTAAAAGAAAATTGTAGGGGTCATTTTAGTTTGTAATATATAAAAGAGAACAATATATAATGGGAGGCAAAAATATGAACAACATTCCTAAGATTAAACTTGGTATCGTAGCAGTTAGCCGTGACTGTTTCCCCGAATCACTTTCGGTTAACAGAAGAAAAGCACTTGTTGATGCTTACAAGGCAAAATATGATGCTGCTGATATCTATGAGTGTCCTATCTGTATCGTAGAGAGCGAGATCCACATGGTTCAGGCTCTTGAAGATATCAAGAAAGCAGGATGTAACGCACTTTGCGTATACCTTGGAAACTTCGGTCCCGAAATTTCTGAGACACTTCTTGCTAAGCATTTTGATGGACCTAAGATGTTCTGTGCAGCTGCAGAAGAGACACAGAACGACCTTTGCGGCGGCAGAGGAGATGCATACTGTGGTATGCTTAACGCAAGCTACAACTTAAAGCTTCGTAACGTAGGTGCTTACATTCCCGAGTATCCCGTAGGTGATGCTGAGGATTGCGCTAAGATGATCAATGATTTCATCCCTGTAGCAAGAGCACTCGTTGGACTTAGCAAATTAAAGATTATATCATTCGGTCCCAGACCTCTCAACTTCCTTGCATGTAACGCTCCTATCAAGCAGCTTTACAACCTCGGCGTTGAGATTGAAGAGAACTCAGAGCTTGACCTCTTCGAATCATTCAACAAGCATGCTGGTGATGAAAGAATTCCCGCTAAGGTTAAAGAGATGGAAGAAGAACTCGGCGCAGGTAACAAGAAGCCCGAAGTTCTTGCTAAGCTTGCTCAGTACGAGTTAACACTTCTTGACTGGGTTGAGGCTCACAAGGGATACAGAGAGTATGTTGCAATCGCCGGTAAGTGCTGGCCTGCATTCCAGACACAGTTCGGATTCGTTCCTTGCTATGTTAACTCTCGTTTAACAGGTATGGGTATTCCCGTATCTTGCGAAGTTGATATCTACGGATGCTTATCAGAGTTCATCGGTACATGCGTATCAGAAGATGTTGTTACACTTCTTGATATCAACAACTCAGTTCCTAAGGATATGTACAACGAGTCCATTAAGGGCAAGTTTGATTACACACTTACAGATACATTCATGGGATTCCACTGTGGTAATACATGCTCCAAGAAGCTTGCATTCCATGAGATGAAGTATCAGATGATCATGGCTAGAGCACTTCCTATCGAAGTTACCAACGGTACACTCGAAGGTGACATCGTTCCCGGAGATATCACATTCTTCAGACTTCAGTCAACAGCTGATGCTAAGATCAGAGCATATCTTGCAGAAGGTGAAGTACTTCCCGTTGCAACCAAGTCATTC
>JAEEQX010000118.1 GCA_016285575.1 Lachnospiraceae bacterium | reverse complement strand
TTGAGGATAATAACGGTAATTGTAAACTTTATAAGAAACGTTATCAGGATAAGATAGATAATGTAGCAGCTATGCTTGATGCATTTGTTGCATACAAGTTAAACAAAGATTACTTTGAGTAAGGAGACCATAACAATGGATTTTAAGAATAGAATCAAACATGCTTGGAATGCATTTATGGGAAGAGATCCTACACCAGAACAGTATCAAGATATTGGTGTTGGGTATTCATCACCGCCCATAACACAAAGTCAACGCTCTTACACAGATAGAAGTATAATAAACTCTATCTACAACAAAATAGCAAGAGATGTTGCAGTAATAAGCTTTGTTCACTGTAGAACAGATAAAAACGGAAATTATGTAGAAGCAATTAAGTCGCCTTTACAGGAATGCCTGAAAGTTGAAGCGAATCTTGATCAAACGGGTCCCGCACTTATACAAGATGCTGTTACTCGTATGCTTAAACAGGGAACTGTTGCTATTGTACCTACTGATTGCGATCACAATCCCGATGAGACAGGTACTTTTGACATCTATCAAATACAGTGTGCAGATATATTGGAGTGGTATCCAAAGAAGATAAAAGTTAATATATGGAATCCTATTAAGGGACGACATGAAGAACGATTCTTTGAAAAGGAAACCGCTGCAATTGTTATTAATCCAATGTACGATATTATGAATGAGCCTAATAGTATTTTACAGAGGATTAACAAAAAGTTAGCTCTTTTGGACGTTATTGATAACGAATCGGCAAGTACAAAACTCAATATGATTGTTCAGGTACCTTATAATACAAGGTCTACTATGAAACAGGATTATGCTAATAGGCGTATTAATGAAATTGAGGAACAACTTGCGGATAGTCCAAGAGGAATAGCTTACATGGACATCAATGAGAAACTTATTCAGCTAAGTAAGCCACTTGAAAACAATTTGCTTGAGCATATTAAGTATTTTATGGATACTTACAAACAGCAACTTGGTATAAGTGATGAGTTACTTAATGGACAAGCTAATGAGGTTATTTGGAATAACTACATTACAAGTATCATTGAACCTATATGTGTTGCGCTTACACTTGAAATGAAGCGTAAATGGCTCACAAAAACCGCCCGTACTAAAGGGCAGTCAATCGTGTTCTTTAAGGATCCCTTCAGATATGTACCTACTACTGAGATTGCTAAGATTGCTGACGTATTCTCACGTAATCAGATCATGACTCCTAATGAGTTAAGACAGAAAGTTGGTATGCCTCCTGCAGATGATCCTAAAGCAGATGAATTAAACAATGCAAATATGCCTGATTATCCAGAAGAGAATGCTATGCCTGTACAGCCAGAAATGCCGGCAGAAGATTATTCTCAGATGGAAGAAGAATTACCGCAAGAAGAACCTCAGGAAGAACTTTCTGAAGAGTTTTCTTTGTTTGGTGATAATCAAAATGAGGCTCCTGCAGCTAAGAAAACTAAATCAAAGGCTAAGACAAAGTCTACAAAATCTAAGACTAAATCTGAACCTTTTAGTTTATTTGGCGATAATGCAGAAGAATCTGAGAGTAATAAGGCATTCTCATTGTTTAAATAAATATTAAGAGAGGAGAAAGAACATGATCTACGATTTTAGTGGATATGCCACCAAAAACGATATCCTCTGTGATGACGGTAGAGTTATTAAGCAGAATGCGTTCAAGGATTGTGATGGTACAACAGTACCGTTAGTTTACAATCATGATCACAAATCACTTGATAATGTTATCGGACATGTTACATTGGAAAATCGTCCTGACGGCGTCTATTGTTATGGAAGCATTAACAAAGAAGTCGAGGCTGGCAGAACAGCTTTGTCCCTCATAAAGAATGGAGATTTAGATTCTCTATCTGTTTTTGCTAACAAGCTTAAGCAGGCAGGCCGCGATGTTACTCACGGAGTTATTAGAGAAGTATCTCTAGTCCTTGCAGGGGCTAATCGTGGCGCTAAGATTGATGCAGTTTTAGCACACGGTACAGGTGCTGAGGATGAAGACGGCGGAGATGCTGTACAGATATTCTCAGGATCTGAAAACCCCATTATTCATTCCGCTGCAGAAGAAGAGTATGAAGAAGAGATGTTCAATCAAAATAATGAGCAGAACGACGACAACTCTATGGAGCATGCGGCTAGTGGGGAAGATGAATTTGACCTCGAAGGTACCATCGATACCATGAATGAGGATCAAATCAAAGCTATGAAGATTATGATGGGCATGGTTGCTGAAGAAGCAGAAAAGAAAGCCACTGCTAGTCATTCTGCTGAGGAATCAGAAGAGGTTTCTCATAGTGCAGAAGAAGATCAGAATAGCGAAGAAACAGTAACACCCTCACCTTTCAGTCTCTTCAATAATGACGATGATACTATCTCTCACAACACCACTGAGGAAGATAGCGAGTCAGAAGAGTCAAATGAAGGTGAAGATAACGTTGAGTCAGAAGAGTCAAATTCCGATTCCGATATAAATGACGAAGACGATGATGACGATGATGATGAAGACGAAACCTTAAATCATTCTACAAATTTAGAAGAAGGAGAAAAAGAAATGGCTAGAAACAACGTTTTTGAAGATGATAACAACAATGTTATGATTCATTCAGCAGAAATGTGTCAGGAAATCATGGGCGACGCCCTTAAGTTTGGTTCACTTAAGGATTCAGTAATGGCTCATGCTGCAGATTACGGTATCGATAATATCGATTATCTGTTCCCCAATGCAAAGAACTACACCGAGAAGCCCGAGTTTATTAAGAGAAGAACAGAGTGGGTTAACACAGTTATGTCAGGTATCCGTCAGAGTCCTTTCAGCCGTGTTAAGACTATCTTCGCTGATATCACTGAGGATGAGGCTCGTGCTAAAGGTTACATCAAGGGTAACCGTAAGGTTGATGAGGTATTCTCACTCTTAAAGAGAGAGACCACTCCTACCACAGTTTACAAGAAGCAGACTATCGATCGTGATGACGTTATCGATATCACTGACTTCTCAGTTATCGAGTTCATCAAGGCTGAGATGCGTGTAATGTACGATGAGGAATGCGCTCGTGCAATCCTTGTTGGTGATGGACGTAACGGCCTTAGCCCCGATAAGATCAAAGAGCAGAACATCAGACCTATCTGGACAGATGATGATCTCTTCACAATCAAGAGATCTATCGCTATCACTGCTTCTACATCAGTTGATACCAGAACTGAGCTCTTCATCGACAACCTTGTAAGATCACGTAAGCTTTACAGAGGTTCAGGTAATCCTACTCTGTTCGTAACTGACGATCTGCTTTGCGACATGCTGCTTCTTAAGGATACTACTAAGAGACGTATGTACAATTCAGTTGATGATCTTAAGACCGCTCTTCGTGTTGACAAGATCGTTGAGGTTCCTATCTTTGATGGTCTCTACAGAATAGATGACGCTGACACTAAGTATCTTGCAGCTATTCTGGTTAAC
>JAEEQX010000037.1 GCA_016285575.1 Lachnospiraceae bacterium | reverse complement strand
TCTTGTCATCTCAAAGGCGGTATCCTCTATCCTCGCCTTTGATACCTTCTCCTTTGGAGGCATCTCTTACCTTCCCGTATCGCGCGCATTGTATAACGGTGTTATGTATCGTTGTTATGTTACTACGTTATGTATCATTGTTACATATCTACGTTACATAACATGGTTATTTTAACGCGTCATAACAATTATGTCAACTACCAAATACAAAAAAGACACAGAAATTTCTGTGTCTTTTTATTCCGCATCTCGGAGCTTTTACGCATTTGCTCGAAAAGGCGCTTCCGCTCCTTTCCGGACGTCACGTTACTAGACTCGTGAGAAACCTCGTCAAGTAACAACGTCCTCCAAAGCTTTTCTCACAAATGGACAAACTCCTCGGCATAAAATAAAAGAACCACCTCGTTCGAGGTGGTTCTTTTGGTATATAGTGATTATTCTGCGGTCTCGTCCACGAGCTTCGATGCACGTGCCGCAACTTCTTTTTCCTGCACATCCGACGGGCACTGTTCGTAGCGTACGAACTCGTATTCGTAAACCCCGCGTCCTCCCGTCATTGAGCGGAGTACCGTGCAGTATCCGTAAAGGCCTGTCATCGGTATCTCGGCCTCAACGACCTGCTTGCCGCCGCCGATAGGATTCATTCCAAGGACACGTCCGCGTCTCTTGTTAAGATCACCCATTACATCACCTGTATACTTCTCAGGTACTGTAACCTTCAAAGAAGCGATGGGCTCAAGAAGTATAGGAGAAGCTTCCATGATACCCTTCTTAAATGCCTGGATTGTAGCCATCTTGAATGCCATTTCTGATGAATCTACAGGATGATATGAACCATCGTACAATGTAGCCTTGATACCAACAACGGGATAAGCTGCAAGAGGTCCTCTCTGTACTGATTCCTGAAGTCCTTTTTCTACCGCAGGGAAGTAGTTCTTGGGAACTGCGCCACCAACAACTTCTTCTTCGAATACATAAGGTGTCTCAAGATCGCCAGAGCTCTCGAATCTCATCTTAACGTGTCCGTACTGGCCATGTCCACCGGACTGTTTCTTATACTTGTATTCAACGTCTGATTTCTTCTTAACTGTCTCTCTGAATGCTACCTTAGGCTGTGTAAGATCAATCTTAACCTTGTATTCATTCTCAAGTCTTGACTGAACAAGTTCAAGGTGAAGATCACCCATGCCGTAAAGAAGCATCTGCTTGTTCTCTGCATCATTAACAGCCTTGATTGTCTGATCTTCATGCATAATCTTCTGAAGTGACTGTGCAATCTTATCAACGTCTGCCTTGTTAACTGCATGATATCTCTTGTATGTATAAGGCTTAGGAAGATCTGCCTTACCAAATCTAATAATATGAGCCTTGGTAGATAATGTATTACCGGTTCTTGCCGCAGTAATCTTAGCAAGAGCACCGATATCGCCGGCATGAAGCTCTGCTACTTCGATAGGCTTATTACCCTGAAGGAGATATATCTTACCAATCTTCTCTTCAACCTGCTTCTCATCATTGTATAAGAGGTCGTCAGTCTTAAGAACACCGGACATAACCTTGATAAGTGAATACTTACCGATAAAAGGATCCACGATGGTCTTAAAGATATATGCTGACTTAGTCTTAGAGAAGTCGTAGTTAGCTTCGAATACTTCGTTAGTCTTAAGGTCGATACCAGCAACCTGTCTGGAATCAGGACCGGGAAGATACTTAATAATATCATCCATAAGTGTGTAGATACCTTGGCATAGAATATTGGAGCCCATTGAAATAGGTACGATGCTGCAATCGTTAACTGATACTCTAAGAGCCTGACGAATCTCGTTTTCTGAGAATGTCTCACCACCGAAGTATCTCTCCATCAACTCTTCTGAAGTCTCAGCAACTGCTTCCATAAGAGTCTCTTTGTAATTTGCAAGGTATTCCTTATTAGCTTCTGGAATATCACATTCTTTTGCTTCCTTGCCTTCCCATCTGTAGGCCTGCTCAGATACTACGTTAACATATCCTACGAATTTCTCGTTTTCACGAATAGGAAGATGGAAAGGAGCAATCTTTTTACCGTATAATGCAGTCAAATCTTCAACAACCTGTCTAAATGATGCATTATCGATATCCATATCAGTAACAAAGAACATTCTGGGAAGCTTATACTTTTCACAGAGTTCCCATGCTCTCTCTGTACCAACTTCAACACCTGCCTTACCTGATACAACGATAATAGCTGCATCAGCTGCAGAAGCTGCTTCCTCGGCTTCACCAACAAAATCAAAGAAACCGGGAGTATCTAATATATTAATCTTACAATCGTTCCATTCAATGGGAATAAGCGAGGTTGAAACAGATATCTGTCTTTTGATCTCTTCTTTTCCATAGTCACTTACGGTATTACCGTCAGCGGGCTTACCCATTCTTGAAGTAAGGCCTCCAAGATAAGCCATTGCTTCTGCCAATGACGTTTTCCCCGCACCGCCATGGCCTAAAAGACAGACATTACGAATCTTATCAGTAGTGTAAATGTTCATGTTGTAACCTCCAAAGATTTTTTTGAGGTTGAGAATAGAATATACCCCTTTTATCCAGAAACTTTTAAGAATATAAAAAAATCAACCCCACTTATAATATTTTACTAAATTGGGGTTGATTATACAATCTTTTTTATCTCTTTTGTACAAAAAAGCGATTAAATAGTTCTTGAATTGTTAAAAAACACTTTTAATTGTCTTTTGAATATGTCTCTACCATATCGTATACTTCGATACGCTTTGCATCATTCTCAGGCATACCAATGAATAATCCGCCGTAATGAACTCCGTCATCTTTCTTCATAATACGTACGATTTCGATGAAGCAATGGATAACATCCTTGTTCCAAAGTGTAAGATCTGCATCGTAGATTGATCCCTTAGCAAGGAATTCCTTACAGATGAATCCGATACCGGAAGTTGAAACATCAGTAATCTCAACATCTATCTCGTGTTTGTCTTTGCCATCAAGTCTGTTAACAATAATCTTAGCCTGAAGATCAATTCTCTTTGCTTTTCTTCTTTCGTTACCTTCCACCTGTAACCTCCCATGTTAAAACATTTGTACCATAAAATATTATGATACACAAAATTGTTTTGCTTCTTCGAAGCTCACACAATTTTGTTCAATAATTCGGAATCCGCTAAAATGCCCGTTTCACTGGCATTTTGCTACTTCCTCATTATTGTTAGATTTCCAAATTCTCGAATTGTTTTGAGCAAGCTCAAACAATTCTCGACTTTTGAAATCTTTATCATAAATATTATAAAAAATTGTAAAAATAGTGTCAACAATATACTTCCAATTACTAAATATTGTGTTATAATTGTCGATATATCTTTTAGAAAATATTTGGAGTAAAAAAATGAAAATCGGAGCTTATGATTTAAGTTCACAATTGAATATATATTCCAAGTTTTCCGCAAAGTCCCTTGCGAACATCGAAAAAGCCTCTGAAAACGAGGTTTCTTTTAATGCGAAGGTAGAGCCTCAGAAGGATACGTTATCTCTTACAGGCGGTGACTTATTCAAGAAGGCTACTTATGAAAAGGCAGATGCTTCAGGAAAGGTTGTTGCTAATACAGCTCAGAAAGTTCTTGATGACTTCTCTCTCGTATCTGCCAAGGAAGATAAAATCCATGAGAGATTCCCTAAGGTTGAAGGACCTATGAATTTCAAAGAGATTATCTCAGACGAAAAAATGGATTCATTCTTAAAAGATTCATTCAAATTATTTAATGCAGAATAATTAGTTCGGTATATATTCGAAAGCATTCTTTATCCAACGTATACCATTTGAATTAATAGCTATAACATCAAAACGGATTGGCAAATACTCGCTAATCCGTTTTTCCATTCTATAATAGTCTGATACTCTGCTTATAGTACGCATTTTCTTATAGTCTACGGCTTCAGAAGCATCTCCTTGTTTATCGGTATCTCGAAATTTCACCTCTACAAATGCAATGAAGTCTTTATCTTTTACTACAATATCGATTTCGCCAAATTTACAACGATAATTGGTATCCAGTATCTTTGCGTAATGATCTTTAAGAAAAGTAATAGCTATTTCTTCGTATTCAGTTCCTTTTCCTCTGGTATTAATAATAAACTCCTATATAATACTCTTCTGCTTTGCTCTGATTTTATCCATAGCATCGACAAATACCAGAACTTCAGCAACAACTTCATATAATTCAGGAGGAATCTCCTGACCTATCTCGAGTCGCGACAAAGTATCCGCAAGTTTTGAATCCTTGTGAACAGGTACTTTATTTTCTTTTGCTTTTTCAATAATCTTATCAGCTACAAGTCCCTGACCGGATGCGATTACTTTCGGTGCTGAATCGTCATTAGGGTCGTATTCGAGGGCTATAGCCTGTCTTATCTTTCTCTTTTCCATATTATGCCCTCACATCAAACCTGTAGAAACCGATACTATCCTTTTTCTCTGTGTTATCGTCATCATCAAGAAGAGGACGAGGAGCCTCACTCTTGGTATTAAACGAATTGGTTACATTAAATCCAAGCTTTTCAAGTTTCTCGTTAAGTATATCTATGTGATCTTCGATGAACTTAAGTGTATCTTCATCCGGAAGAGTAAAATCAGTCGATAAGTTCTTGGATGAATTAAGCTTAACATATACCTGAACCATGCCAAGATTCTTCATATCAAGACGAAGTACCGCTGATATATTTTCTTTATTCTCTAAAAGATTCTTCTTATTCGCATATACATATAAATCTCCGGTATTGGAACGATTATTCATAAGTAAAGGCAACTGCACATAAGGAGTTAAGTCATTAAGTGTCTGAAGGAATTGTACATTTTCCTTAAACGCATTGGCAGACTGTGTAAGAGTTTCGCTACCTTTGAAAGCATTTTGCATCGAATCAAGAATCTTGTCTGTATTCTCAAGTACCTTATTGTAATGAGTATTAAGAGATTCTGAATCTTTTATCTGGGAAGGTTCAAGCAACCACTTTTCAGAAAACTTATCCGTAATTGCACCTTTAAAAAGTTCGGACTTAATAAGCTCTCTCTTGCTCTCATCAGGAACATTGGGATCCTTAAGTATAGAATCAAAAGTCTTAAGCAACTCTTCAAGGTCAATCTGCTGGCCTGATGACAACTTATCTATAATCTCATTAGCATATGTATTGCCAGAAGTTGTAAGCGAATTAAGAGCATCAAAATCCTTATTGGTAAGAGTAATCTGCTCGGATAATTCACGTGCTCCGGAATTCTCATTAATTACTTCGCCTTCTTCATCAGAAATGATTCCTGAATCAGTTAGATCTGAGATAATATTCTTAACAGTATCTTTTGTAAGTGTAGCATTATTGCCCGCTTCTTCGTTATCGTTAGCCATACCTTCTGCAAGAGAAGAAGAATTCTCGGAAGCATTCTCACTTGCTAATCCTAATCCTTCGCCCTCCGAAGATAAAGCAATATCTCCAAGAGATACGCTTACTTCACTCTCGCCTTCAAGCGCAGCATCGATAAAACTTGATGCCATCTTAATAGACGCACTAAGATCTGTATCAGCTTTGGCTGATAATTCAAGAGGTATCTGATTGATAAGGGAATTGATTGAATCAGAAATCTTACTTTCAAAATTGGTTACTGCATCAAACTTAGCAATATTGTCACTTGTTAATTCCAATCCTATCTGCTTCATACGAACTATTTCTTCTGTAGCAACTTCAGGATTAGCGACAATTGCTCTATAAGCTTGAGTAACTGTTTCTTTATCTATACCCATGCCCTGTTCCATAAGAGTGGATATAAGTGCAAGAGATGTATTATTTACAGGGATTCCTGCTTGAGTAAGCGCGTTGTTAGCGATATTCTCGCTTGCCAGATTGGTAAATAACGCACGAAGTGATACGGAGTTTTCAGAATCGGTACCGATTTCAAATACTACTGACTGACCAACATTAAGATTGGCATTGGTATCAAGTTCAGCTGTAACTCTCGCATCTGCTCCAAGTGATATGGTAGCTGTATTGCCATTAATATCAACAATCTTACCGGTAAAAGTCTCGCCGCTTGACATATTTCTAAGGGCCTCGAGTCCCGCTTTCTCGGAACTGACACCTTCTTTGCTTAAGCTTGATACGTCAAAGACGTTCCTTATTTTCGATGCGCCGGTAATATTGTCCATTAATTACCTCTTAGATATAGTTATGAATGAATGTCTTTCTATGTATCGGACAAGGACCTATCTCTTTAAGTCCTTGTATATGTGCTGCTGTACCATATCCCTTGTTCTTGGCAAAATCATATCCGGGATATACTTCATCATATTCGCACATCATACGGTCTCTGGTTACCTTGGCTACTATCGATGCAGCACCGATTGAAATACTTTTTGCATCACCCTTGATAATAGGCACCTGCTTAATATCAACTCCCGGAATGGTAACCGCATCGTTAAGCAGTACATCAGGCTTTACTGATAGCTTACCGATAGCCTGTCTCATAGCCTCATAAGTGGCATTAAGTATGTTAATCTCATCAATAACTGTATTATCAACAATACCTATTCCATAAGCTACCGCTTCTTTAGTGATGATATCAAAAAGTTCTTCTCTTCTTTTTTCGGATAATTTTTTGGAATCATTAATATATAGAATATTGCAATCCTTGGGAAGAATTACGCAACATGCTACAACAGGGCCAGCAAAAGGTCCTCTTCCAACTTCATCTATACCTGCAACGTAACCTAAATGCTCGTATTCTTTTTCATATGCCTTTAAAGCCTCGAGTCTCTTAAGTTCGGCTTCAAGCTTTTCGCCTTTTAATTCTCTCATACTACTTTTTCTTATTAACAAGACCCATCTTGTTAAATGGATATATTCTAAACCACGCTCTGCCTATAATCTCAGATCGTTTGACATTACCAACACTTGCGAATCTCGAGTCTACGGAATCGTTACGATTATCTCCGAGAACAAAATACTCATCAGGACCAAGTGTAATCTTTTCATTAGCTCTGCCGGGTCTTTCGATAGTCTCACGACCATAATTCTCTACAAGTACCTGATCATTGATATAGATAACTCCATTATCATCGATAAATACAGTTTCTCCTGGAAGTCCTATAACTCGCTTGATATAATATGTTCTCTTACCCATAGCATAAGGGAATACAACTATATCGAATCTCTGAGGATCCTTGAATCTATATGTGATCTTATCGACAATAAGGTTATCCTTATCGTTAAGCGTATTAATCATACTGGTTCCATCCACAACGGTACGCTGACCTACGAATGTAACGATTAATAACGCAAAGATAAGAACAATAAGGAAATATATACTTGTTTTTAATATTTCTTTTAAAGTGTCATTCATATATTAAACCGAAGGAATATCATCTATAGAGAGTCTGCCAATGCGTAATGACCTGAAGTCATCTATGATAAGCGCTGCACCTCTGTCTATATCACATTCTCCGCCTTTCTTTAAAAGATTTCTTTTTACAGTATACTCATTAAGGATGTCTATAGTATTTGCATCCTCATTAATATCATACTTCGAATTGAGCACTCCGGGATACTTATTTTTCAAAATATCTATGAGTTTATATGATAATTCTGTTATATCAAGTATATCATCATTTACGGAACCGATAAGAGCCAATCTGATACCGATATTCTCATCCTCAAACTTGGGCCATAAAATGCCCGGAGTATCGAGCAAATCAAACTCGCCCTTAACGTTAACCCACTGCTTACCCTTGGTAACACCGGGCTTATTACCTGTCTTGGCTACACCTTTTTTACATAAGGAATTGATAAAAGTTGATTTGCCGACATTGGGAATACCGCATATCATGCACTTAAGAGTACGCTTAAGAATGCCCCTCTTTTTATCTCTCTCTATCTTTTCCTTACATACTTCCTTGATGACTTTATCAATGTTCTTGATACTGTCTCTGTTACGAGAATCTATAAGCACGCATCTAAGTCCAAGTTCATTGAAATAAGCTTCCCATTTTTCATTATCCTTAGGATCAGCCATATCGGACTTGTTAAGAAGAATAAGACGAAACTTATTCTTAGCAAGATCATCAATATCAGGATTTCTCGTGGATAAGGGTGCTCTCGCATCAAGCAATTCTATAACAACATCAACTAACTTGATGTTTTCTTCCATCATTCTTCTGGCCTTGGTCATATGACCGGGATACCAGTTAATATTCATAGTAAACCACCTTTATTGTCTTCGTATTTGAACTTAAGCCATACTCTGCCAACTATATCGTCTATATCAACAGGACCAATATTTCCGTAACGTGAGTCCTCAGAATCATTGCAATTATCGCCCATTACGAAGAATTCGCCTTTTTCAAGAACAACTTCGTTTTCTGCAAGACCGGAATACTCTATATATCCATACATTTCGCTATCTTTATAGAGATCACCGTTAATATAAAGATGACCGTCCTTAATAAGAACAGTATCTCCGGGTGTAGCAACTACTCTCTTAATATAATAATGTGTTTTGGTATTACCTGCGGGATAAAAAGCAACTATATCGCCGGGACGAGGCTTAAAGACGATATATGAGGACTTATTAATCAGAACTTCTTGTGAATTATAGAGTTCATTCTCCATACCGTCACCAATAACGACGGTTCTGGTTCCGAATACAAGTACAAGTACGAAAGCAATAAAAGAAACCGCAGCCATCCAAAACAGCAAAACAAAAGCCCCTTTGAAATGATGCGGCTTAATGACTTTTTCCTTTTTAACGAATGTAAGCCCTTTTCTTTTCTTCATGTACTTCTTTTTCAAAAAAGAGGCAGGTAAACCTGCCTCTTAAGAATTAATGCATTAGATTTTCTCTTTAACTTTTGCTTTCTTACCAACTCTGTCTCTTAAGTAGAAAAGTTTAGCTCTTCTTATCTTACCCTTACGAACAACTTCAACATCTGCTACGTTGGGAGAATGGATGGGCCATGTCTTCTCAACACCGCAACCGTTGGAAACCTTACGTACGGTAAATGTCTGTCTGTTGGAACCGCCCTGAATCTTAATAACGGTACCTTCGAAAATCTGAATTCTTGTCTTGTTACCCTCCTGAATTCTGTTGTGAACCTTTACAGTATCACCAACTTCGAACTGAGGAACGCTTTCCTTAAGCTGAGCCTTCTCAAGCTCTTTGATAATCTCGCTCATTTATATAACTCCTTTATACTTTCATCGGATGTTCTTAAGTCTTAAAAGTCTCAGAGGACCATCTCTTTACACGCAACTATAATAAATTACCATAGAAATATCAAAAATTCAATACATTTGCCGAAATTATTCAAATTAAATAATTGAATATGCCATATGTAAAATATATGATAAAATACACTCTGTATTAAATCGGCAAAAGAGGTAATCTATGTTCAGACTCTGGGTAAAAGAAATCTATGACAATCATCTTGTAAAAGATATTACTATTAGTGATGACCGCGAAGACTCCAGAACTCACAAAGTCTTACAATCCCTTGAAAAAGGATGTGCATCCTTCGATATATGTGTACCTATATGGCTTGATAGCAACATATCGGAATTCAAAAAAGTATCGAAGACACGCTTTACAAAGGATTCTTTCATTGAATCAATCGACTTTGATTACCTGGAAATACAGGTACTCGAGGAAGATTGATTATTAATCAATGTTTACGTCAACCTGTAAATCATCCTTTACGGAAGCTGCCTTTACTACAAGTCTTATTGCCTTGGCAATTCTACCCTGCTTACCAATAACCTTACCCATATCGCCCTGAGCAACATGAAGGTTAATCTCGACATTCTTTCCGTCAACTTTTTCTGTTACTACTACCTCTTCAGGATGATCAACGAGGGCCTTCGCAATTGTTTCAACCAATTCCTTCACGAATATGCCTCCTGTGAATCTCCCCAATTATTTTTCGATACCAGCAATCTTGAAAATCTTAGCAACAGTCTCTGTAGGCTGAGCACCATTGTTAAGCCACTTCTTAGCCTTCTCCTCATCAACCTTGAACTCAGAAGGATTCTTGTTAGGATCATATGTACCGATCTCTTCGATGCATCCACCGTTTCTAGCTGTACGAGAATCTGAAACTACGATTCTGTAGATAGGATTTCTCTTATAACCCATTCTGCTTAATCTGATTTTAACTGACATTTTCTTGTCCTCCATATATTAAATAAAATTATTATCAAAAACTTCCGAAAGGAAGATATTTGCATTACTAGAAAGGCATTCCGGGGAATTTACCGAATCCACCCATTCCGCCGAATCCTCTTCTCTTTTTACCACCCATAAGTCCGGGCATCTGCTTCATAAGCTTCTGTGTCTGTTCAAACTGCTTGATGAATCTGTTGACTACTGCTATATCAACGCCTGCGCCCTTGGCAATACGGTGTTTTCTCTGAGGATTTAAAAGCTTGGGATTGCTTCTCTCTTTTTTAGTCATCGAGAGAACGATTGCTTCCATCTGCTTAAGCTGCTTTTCATCAACAGCTCCTTCAAGATCGTCCTTGCTGATACCTAAGTTAGGCATAAGTCCAAGCATTGATGATAAGCCACCCATTTTTTTCATCTGATTCATACTCTCAAGGTAATCGTTGAAATCAAACTTACCTTTCTTGAGACGCTCAGACATATCTCTTTCCTTGTCCTTATCAATATCGGTTTCTTCCATAACCTTATCGATAAGTGTGAGCACATCGCCCATTCCAAGGATTCTGTTAGCCATTCTATCGGGATAGAACTGCTCGAGGTCCGATAACTTTTCTCCCATACCTACATAGAGAATAGGGATTCCTGTTACAGCCTTGATTGATAATGCAGCACCACCTCTTGTATCACCATCCATCTTGGAAAGGATAAGTCCATCAAGACCAATCTTATCATTGAACTGAGTTGCTACATTGACCGATTCCTGACCGATCATGGCATCTACAACAAGAAGTGTTTTATGTACTGTAACCGCCTGCTTGATGTTAACCAACTCTTCCATCAATGCATCGTCAATCTGGAGACGACCTGCAGTATCGAAGATTACTACATTGAATCCGCCTGCCTTGGCATGTTCCAAACTTGCCTTGGCAATCTCAACGGGACTAACATTGTCTCCCATTGAAAAGACTTCAACGCCCTGTTTTTCACCGTTAACCTGTAACTGCTTGATAGCAGCGGGTCTATATACGTCAAGAGCTACTAAGAGAGGCTTTTTACCCTTTAAGATAAACTTGCCTGCAAGCTTGGCAGCTGTTGTTGTCTTACCTGCACCCTGAAGACCGCAAAGCATTATAACTGTTGTTGCCTGACCGGGTTCAAACTTAATCTCTACTGTCTCAGAACCAAGAACATTGGTAAGTTCTTCATTAACTATCTTAACTACTGCCTGTCCGGGATTGAGTCCTTCAAGTACTTCGCTGCCGACAGCTCTCTCTTCAACAGTTTTTATAAAATTCTTAACTACTTTAAAATTGACGTCCGCTTCAAGAAGTGCAAGCTTAACTTCTTTCATAGCAGACTTAACATCTTCTTCTGTAAGTCTGCCCTTGGAACGAAGGTTCTTGAATACTTTTGTAAGCTTATCTGTCAGATTTTCAAAAGCCATTACAAATCCTCTGTGAGTTCATTAAGCAACGTCTTTATCTTGTTGCAATCAGTACCTGAACTTTCGATTATACTTACTTCTTCTTTTATCTTACCGATTGTATCCATGTTCTTAAGATAGGTCTCGGCGAAATGAAGCTTGTCCTCATAATCGGTTAATATCTTATCGATTCTCTTAATGGTATCGTGTACTCCCTGCCTCGATATACCAAGCTCCTCGCCAATCTCCGATAAAGAATAATCATTATCTACAACATCGGAATATATACTTCTCTGATGTTCAGTCAGAAGCGGTCCGTATATGTCAAAAAGGAGCGATCTCTCTACGATGTTTTCCATTAATAAATCCTGTTAAATGCAATAAAACATACGCCCAGAAAAAGAGCGCCTTTGATAATATAACAAAAAATAAAAATGGTGTCAAGCATTTTTACTTGACACCTTGAAATTATTTTAATTACTTACTTTCCAATAAATTATTAAAAGAAATATGGATTAGATCTTAGTCTTTGTCAAAGATTGCAGATACAAAGGACTTGGAATCAAACTTCTGAAGATCCTCAATTCCTTCACCTACACCAATATATTTAACGGGAATACCAAGTTCCTGCCAGATGGCTATTGCAATACCGCCCTTTGCAGTACCATCCATCTTGGTAAGGATAATACCTGTTATATCGCATACTTCAGAGAATTCCTTGACCTGATTAAGTGCGTTCTGACCTGTTGACGCATCAAGAACGAGGAAGTTTTCACGATGAATGCCATTGTATTCTCTGTCTATAATACGATTCATCTTCTTAAGCTCTTCCATGAGGTTCTTCTTATTGTGAAGTCTACCTGCTGTATCGCAAAGAAGTACATCAACGTCTTTAGCTTTAGCAGAATATAATGCATCATATATTACGCTTGCAGGGTCAGTACCTTCTGTAGAGCTGATCATATGAACATCAACTCTCTTAGCCCAGCTTTCAAGCTGTTCGCTGGCAGCTGCTCTAAAAGTATCTGCTGCAGCAATCATAACCTTCTTACCATCGGTCTTAAAGTTATACGCAAGCTTTCCGATTGTAGTAGTCTTACCTACTCCATTAACACCTATTACGAAAATGATTGACTTCTCATTTAAGAATTCATATCCATCATCTGGAATCTGGAGTCTCTTGCTTAAGAGGTCTATAAGATAAGACCTGCAATCCTCCGGACTCTTAATATGTTCAACCTTAACAAGAGTTTTGATCTCTTCTATGATCTCTCCGCTTGTCTTGACTCCGATATCAGCCATAACAAGCACTTCTTCGAGTTCCTCATAAAAGTCATCATCAATCTCGGAAAAGCCATGGAATACGCTGTCCAAACCATCCAAGAGATTGATTCTGGTCTTATTAAGTCCGCTTTTTAATTTTGCAAAGAAACCGCTTTTTTCTTTTTCCATTATTGTTGTTTTCTAGCCTTTTCTTCTTTTTCGAGTTCTTTGTCAACGAGGTCTACGGATACAAGTGCGGATACACCCTTCTCCTGCATGGTAATGCCGTAGAGCGAATCCGCCTTGTTCATGGTACCACGTCTATGTGTAATAACAATGAACTGCGTATTCTTAGTCATCTTAAGAAGATACTTGGCGAATCTGTCTACGTTACTCTCATCAAGAGCAGCCTCAATCTCATCGAGAAGACAGAAAGGTGAAGGTTTCAAGTTCTGAATCGCAAATAATAGAGCAATCGCTGTCAAAGCTTTTTCACCACCAGATAACTGCATCATATTCTGCAATTTCTTTCCCGGTGGCTGAGCAATGATTCTAATGCCTGCCTCAAGAATATCGTCGTCATCAAGCAATTCAAGTGTACCCTTACCGCCTCCAAAGAGTTCCTTGAATACCTTATCGAATTCGCTTGAAATAAGACCGAACTGTTCAGTGAACTGATTTCTCATAGCCACATCTAGTTCATCTATAATCTTAACTAATTCTTTTTCTGCTTCTTTTAAGTCATTATGCTGAGTTGTAAGGAATGAATGACGCTCAAACACTTCCTTATATTCCTCGATAGCATTGACGTTAACATCGCCGAGTTTTTTAATATCATCCTTGATGGAGCTAATCTGCTTCTTCATGGAAGGAAGATCAGTCATCTCATCATCCTTGAACTGCTTAGCATCCTGAAGTGTGATATCGTACTCCTGCCAGATATATGAAGAGAATGAAGCCAAGTTATCCTGCTGCTTTTCTCTTGCAACCTTAAGTCTTAAAAGTTCCTTATCAAGATTGTTGATAGCTTCGGATATCTTATCTCTCTCATCAAAGTATGACTTTCTCTTAGTGATGAATTCATCCTTTTTCTTGAGATCATCAGCAAGCTTGGTCTCAGTCTCGGACTGTGATGTATGGCTAGCAGTAATAGTAGCCTTAATCTCTTCGAGATTACTCTTCTTTTCTTCTATCTCAGTATTGGTAGCTTTGATAGCATCAACAATCTCAGCCTTTTCTTCAGCGAATCTGTCAGCCTCTTTTGTAAGTCTGTCTAGGTTAGCCTGCTCGAAATCCTGCTTCTGATAGAGTTTTTCCATAACGAGATTTGCATCATTAACCTTCTGAATCTTGCTAGTCTCATCATTTCTTAATTCATTGAGCTTATTCTGGTGTTCCTCTATCTGCTTCTTCTCATTCTCTTCTTTGGTAAGTGACTCTTTGAAGAGTACTTCTTTTTCTTCTTTCTGCTTTTCAAGAACAACTAATTCATCCTTGATATCAGCTGCTTCTTCTCGAAGAGCATCAAAATCGGAAAGTGATGATCCCATCTTTTCCTTAGCATTCTGACAATTGATTCTTGCAGAATTCTGACGTATGAAAGCATCCTGCAGCTTATCCTTATTCTTGATAATCTGAAGTCTTACTTCGTTACGCTCATCCTTAATCTTATCTATCTCTTCGTTTAACTTGTCGCATTCTGCTTTAAGAGCCTTAACCTTCTTTTCAAGTTCTTCAATCTCTCTTCTTCTGGATAAAAGATTGGAGTTATTCTTGAAGTGGCCACCGCTGATACCACCGCCGGGGATAATCATTTCACCCTCGATAGTAACCATACGGATACCGAAGTCATACTTTCTGGCAATCTTAAGTGCATTGTCTATATTGTCGACAACGAGTATTCTGCCAAGTAAAGTCTTAGCAACGCATCTATACTCATCTTCGCAATTAACTATTTCATCAGCCTTGCCGATAACACCCTTTTCGTTGATTGCTTCTTCCTGCTTGAATTCCTGAGGATTGGTAAGCATTGTAAGAGGTAAGAATGTAGCACGGCCGGCTTTTTCTCTCTTTAAAAGCTCTACTAACTTCTTCGCACAATCTTCATCCTTGGTAACGATATTCTGGATGTTACCGCCAAGAGCAGTCTCAATTGCAGTCTCATACTTAGGATCAACCTTAAGAATATCAGCAACAACACCGAGGATTCTCTTGTCAGTTGACTTCTCATCCATAACTCTCTTGATGGATGAGTTGAATCCGTCATATCTCTCACAGATATTGGATATTGCATCGAGTCTTGATTTCTCTTTATGATATTCAGTCTCAGTCTCTTTTAACTTATCATCACAAGCAGTAAGTCTGTCATGGAATGATGCAGTCTTATTATCGAGTTCTTTTCCTGTCTCATTAAGAGAAGCGATCTCTTCTGTAATCTTATTGAATTCATCTTCGAATTTCTTAATCTCTTCATTATGCTTATCCTCTACTGACTTAGCAGCCAAGAGCTTAGCATTAACTTCAGAAAGTCTTATATTCTTGGATGAGATTGATGTCTCGATACCGGATACATCACCCTTGATAGCAGCTCTTTCATTAAGGAGTTCGATGATGAAGCTGTTACCCTTTTCAACATATGAATTCTCTGTCTCAATAAGGGTTTCAACTTTTTCAAGATCTCCCTTGGCTTCATCAAGGAATGTCTTCTTATCGTTAATCTCAGTATCTATTTCTTTCTTTAAAAGAGATACTTTTTCAATCTCTTCGTTCTTATTCTTAATGGACTCGTCAACAGATGTTAATCTGTTATTAAGGTGTCCGACATGTTCTGTGGCATTGGTTATCTTTTCATTGATAACGTTAATCTCACCTTCGAGTTTTTCCCTCATAAGATCTGTATTGGAGAGCTTGCTTCTGTTCTCCTCAATCTCTTCTTCGAGATGAGCAAGGATATTTTCAACTTCTTCGTAATCACGCTTAAGAGCCTCACTCTTAAGAGTCATCTCTTCGAAGTCTTTTCCTGCTATTTCTTCCTTGACTTTCAAGTCTTCGATCTTTTTATCAATAACTTCTGAATCAAGTAAGAATACATTAATATCGAGTTTTTTAAGTTCTTCCTTTTTCTGAAGGAATATCTTAGCCTTCTGAGACTGCTTCTCAAGAGGTCCAATCTGTCTGTCTAACTCTGATAAGATATCTGTAACACGTAAAAGATTAGCTCTCTCATTTTCAAGTTTCTTAAGAGCTTCTACTTTTCTTCTCTTATACTTAACGATACCTGCAGCTTCATCAAAAAGCTCTCTTCTGTCTTCAGGCTTGGAACTCAAGATTTTGTCAATCTGACCCTGACCGATAATGGAATAACCTTCCTTACCGATACCTGTATCATAGAAAAGCTCATTAACATCTTTTAATCTGCAGGGAGTATTGTTGATAAGATACTCGGATTCACCAGAACGGTATATTCTTCTTGCAACAGTTACTTCATCAAAATCAATTGCAAGAGCATGATCCGAATTATCGAGAGTGATAGCAACGTACGCACTACCTACGGGCTTACGAAGTTGTGTACCCGAAAAAATGACATCCTGCATGGATGCCCCTCTAAGTTGCTTGATACGCTGTTCACCTAGAACCCATCTAACGGCATCTGCTACGTTACTCTTACCTGATCCGTTAGGACCTACGATGCCGGTAATACCATTGTTAAATTGAAATACAATCTTATTAGCAAAAGACTTAAAGCCCTGTACTTCAATACTTTTTAAATACATTTTATTCTAATCTTCCTTTGATATTTTCTTTATACCGTTGTAAGCCGCCATCTGTTCTGCTTCTTTTTTATTATGGCCTTCTCCCTGGCTTACTAACTCATCGTTAATGAAAAGTCCAACAACAAAATGCTTGTCGTGGTCAGGGCCTGTCTCTTCAATAATTTTATATTCAAGATTCATGCCTTCCTTGGATTGAACGATGATCTGAAGTCTGCTCTTGGAATCAACAAAAAGCTGATTCTCTGATATATCATTAAGCAAAAACTTCTCTATATAATTCTTGGCTTCCATATATCCGAATTCAAGATATACAGCCCCAATAATAGCCTCAAATACATCTGAAAGAAGTGAGTTTCTGTATCTACCGCCACTCGCATCCTCGCCCTTACCAAGAAGAATGTATTCAGAAAGATTCATTCTCTTAGCTGTAAAAGCAAGCGAAGGTTCGCATACAAGCGATGCACGAAGTTTTGATAATTCGCCTTCAGGCATATCAGGATGATGTCTATAGAGATAATCACTGGATACTATCTCGAGTACAGCATCTCCTAAAAACTCCAGTCTCTCATAATCTTCCCATTTATTGGTCTTTAACTCATTCACAAAAGAAGAATGGGACAATGCACTTCTTAGATTGGCCGTATCTGAAAACTTGAGCCCTATAAGATTTTGTAATTTTTCCAGATTTTCTTCTATGTTAATCATTTGGCTGCCATAACTTTCTCGATAAGACTTACGGCTTCGCCGACATTGGATATCTGCTCCACGTCTTCTCCATCAAGAGATATCTGAAGAGCATCCTCAACTCCAAGTATAATCTGATATACATCAAGAGAATCAGCGCATAAATCGCCTATAAAAGTTGTCTTCTCGGTTATTTCATTGGGATCTACATTAAGGATCTCGACAATCTTTTCTTTTAAGATATCAAGTACCATTTCTAGTTATTCCTCCTGAACCTCAGTTAATGTAAAGCTGTTACTGAGTATATTTAATATGTCGCTTTCTTTAAACTTAACACACTGAAGTAAAGCGTTCTTAATCTCAACTGCTGTAGAATTGCCATGCCCTTTTACTACGAGGCCCTTAAGTCCAAGCAAAGGCGCTCCGCCGTATTCAGATACGGTAAAGCTCTTAAGTCTCTCCTTAAGCGCAGGCTTAACAAGTGCTCCGCCAATCTTACCTCTGGTTGATGACATCATGGATTCTTTCATTACAGATAAAAGAGTTGAGCCTAAGCCTTCATATAATTTAAGGATAACATTACCAACGAATGCATCACATACAACTACATCGCAGAAACCGGACGGAATATCTCTTGCTTCAACACTTCCTATAAAATTGATTTCGGAGCAATTCTTTAATAAAGGAAATGTATCTTTTACAAGATTGTTACCCTTCTCCTCTTCGGCACCTATATTAACGATACCTACAGTAGGATTTTCGATGCCAAGCATCTTTTCCATGTAGACGCTACCCATCTTGGCGAACTGAACAAGGTTCGAAGGTTTGGAATCTACATTGGCTCCACAGTCTATTAATA
>JAEEQX010000036.1 GCA_016285575.1 Lachnospiraceae bacterium | reverse complement strand
ACAAAACGTTAGCATCAATTAAGGATAGACTCACTTCCATAGATGGCCTTGATTATGACGAGGCTATGAAGTATGCGGGATACGACGAAGAAATACTTGAAGAAATAGTTGGTAATATCGCGAGAGAAAGCGAAGAAAAAATTAAACTTATGGAAAAAGCTTTTGAAGAAGGCAATATGAAAGACTTCGGATGTGAAGCACATTCCATCAAGGGACTTATGGCTATGATAGGCCTCAAGGCTTTTAGCGAGAGAGCATTAAAACTCGAAGCAAAAGCCAATGAAGGCGACATGGAATATGTCCAAAATGAAACTAAAGATTTCATTAATTCTTACAGGGATATCTGTAATAAACTTGTAGGAAAATAATGGAAAATATAGTATAATGTCATTTAAGGTTCGAGCAAAACGACCTTGAAACTATAATATCTAAGGAGATTACAATATGAAATTCGGTTTTTTTGATGATGCCAACAGAGAATATGTCATCACCACTCCTAGAACTCCCTATCCCTGGATTAACTACCTTGGAACTCAAGGGTTCTTTTCGCTGATCTCGAACACAGCGGGAGGTTACTCTTTCTACAAAGATGCTCGTCTTCGTAGAATCACACGTTATCGTTACAACAATGTTCCCATCGATATGGGCGGCCGTTATTTTTACATCAATGATAACGGAACCATATGGAATCCAGGATGGTCACCCGTTAAGACAGAGCTTGATGCTTATGAGTGCCGTCATGGTATGGGCTATACCAAGATTACAGGTAAGAAGAACGACCTTAAGGTTAATGTAACATTCTTCGTTCCTCAGGATTACGACGGAGAAGTTCAGCAGGTTGTACTTACTAATGAAGGTTCAGTAGAGAAGTCATTCTCACTTTTCTCATTTGCGGAATGGTGTCTCTGGGATGCACAGGATGATTCCAACAACTTTCAGCGTAACTTCTCAACAGGACGTGTTGAAGTAGACGGTTCTGTTATTTATCACAAGACAGAGTATAGAGATCGTCGTAATCATTACGCATTCTATTCAGTTAATGATACAATCGACGGTTATGATACAGACAGAGATTCGTTCATCGGTCTTTACAACGGATTCAACAATCCCGAAGCAGTTCTTGCCAACAAGGCAACTAACTCCTTTGCAGATGGTTGGGCTCCCATTGCTTCTCATTTCAAGAAGATCACACTTAAGCCCGGTGAGTCTAAGACTCTCGTATTTATCCTTGGTTATGTTGAGATGCCTCAGGATCAGAAGTTTGAAGCTGATGGCAAGACAATCAACAAGGTTAAAGCTAAGGCAATGATCGAGAAGTACAATACACCTGAGAAGTTCGAAGCAGGTATGAAGGAACTCAAGGGTTATTGGGATAAGCTTCTTGGTATTCTTAGTGTATCAACTCCTGATGACAAGGTTGACCGTATGGTTAACATTTGGAACCAGTATCAGTGTATGGTTACATTCAACCTTTCACGTTCTGCTTCATACTTCGAATCAGGTATCGGACGTGGTATGGGATTCAGAGATTCCAACCAGGACGTTCTCGGTTTCGTACATCAGATTCCTGACAGAGCTAAGGAACGTATCATAGATATCGCTTCAACTCAGTTCCCTGACGGTGGTTGCTACCATCAGTACCAGCCTCTTACCAAGAAGGGTAATGCTGATATCGGTGGTGATTTCTCAGACGATCCTTTATGGCTCATCCTTTCAGTATCTGCATACATCAAGGAAACAGGCGACTGGGGTATCCTCGATGAGATGGTTCCTTATGACAACGATATGTCAGTTGCGGAGCCTTTGCTTGAGCACCTTAAGGTATCCTTCTATCACATCGTTAACAACTTAGGACCTCACGGACTTCCTCTTGCAATGAGAGCAGACTGGAACGACTGTATCAACCTTTCATGTTTCTCAGATACACCCGGTGAATCATTCCAGACATACACCAATCCTAAGTTCGCTGCAGAAGGTGGCTACTCCAAGGTTGCAGAGTCTGTAATGGTTGCAGCACTCTTTACATATTCAGGACCTAACTATGTTGCTATCCTTAAGCACCTCGGAAAAGATGATGAGGCAGCTAAGGCACAGGCAGAGATTGATAAGATGAAGAAGAACATCATGGAATCTGCTTGGGACGGTGACTGGTTCCTTAGAGCATATGATGCTAATGGTGAAAAGATGGGATCCAAGGAATGCGAAGAAGGTCAGATCTTCATCGAGCCTCAGGGATTTGCTATCATGTCAGACGTTGGTAAGGAGCAGGGTGCAGACCTTAAGACACTCGCTGCTATCGACGAGAGACTTAATACTAAGTACGGTTTGGTACTTAATAACCCTGCATTCACAAAGTACTATATTCAGTATGGCGAGATCTCCACATATCCCGGCGGATACAAGGAGAACGCAGGTATCTTCACACATAATAATGCATGGATTATCTGTGCCGCTGCTTATGCAGGACAGGGTGATCAGGCATTCAAATATTATTCAGAGATTGCTCCTGCATTCACAGAGGAGACATCCGATATTCATAAGACTGAGCCTTACGTATACGGTCAGATGATCGGTGGTAAGGATGCCGGTGCAGATATCGGACAGACAGGTAAGAACTTCGGCCAGGGCAAGAACTCATGGCTTACAGGTACAGCAGCATGGAACATGGTTGCTATATCACAGTACATCTTAGGTGTACAGCCTGACTTTGATGGTCTTGCAATCAATCCTTCCATTCCTCACGAATGGGATGGTTTCAAGGCTACAAGACAGTTCAGAGGAGCTACATATAACATCACTGTTAAGAACCCCAACCATGTATGCAAGGGTGTTGCATCAATGGAAGTTGATGGCAAGGCAGTTGACGGTTGTATCGTTCCTTATGTAGACGGTCAGAAGGAATACAATGTAGTTGTTACTTTGGGATAATATATGTTTAAAATTATTGAATTCCTTGAAGATTTTAATTCGGTATCAGTGATTGTCAGGTTGCTCCTTGCGATGTTCCTTGGCGGCTGTGTTGGACTCGAGAGAGAAAAGTACAAGAGACCTGCGGGATTTCGTACGCATATTTTGGTGTGTCTCGGAGCAAGCATGACATCACTCATATCGCAGTATATAGTTTTTAACATCGGTATCAGTTCTGATGCTGCGAGAATTCCGGCACAGGTTATATCGGGCCTTGGTTTCCTCGGCGTCGGAACAATACTTGTTAAGGGCAGAGATCACATTGTAGGTCTTACAACGGCAGCAGGCATATGGACCGTAGGTACCATCGGTATCGCATGCGGCTTCGGCTTCTATGTTGCAGCTTGTGTATGTACCGTAATACTTCTTATTACGACTTCTTTCTTTTATGTTCTTGAAAATGACAAGAAGGAAAGAAGAAAAACTGTTGAGATATATCTCGAGATAGAAGATGCACATCGTGTTAATGAATTTTTGAAAAAACTTGAATCGGATTTTAACGGTAAAAGTTTTATGGTTGTATCTTCAAGAAGCGGTAAAAACGATGCTATCGGTATAGAAGGTATCTTCCCTATCGAAGGCAATGAAGAGGGAGATAATATACTCGATAAGCTTGCTGCATTGGACGGTGCAATATATGCGATAGAAAGTGTACCGAAAAAACTGTCATAAATTTTTTTGAAAAAATTTTAAAAAAATAATTGACAAAGAGAAAACTAAGGTGTAATTTATTACACATAAAAGGCAACGGCGTCTTTAAGTTAATCACTTAAAGGCGCTTTTTCTTTTACCGGAGAAATCCGGGAAGCATTTACCACAACTTAAAAATCAAACGAAAGACAAAGGTGTCTTGCTAGGGGAATACTCTCCCTTGCAAGGCACCTTTTCTTATAAAGATTAATCTTAAAAATTTTAAAAACTCGAAAGGAGTAAGGAAGATGGAAACAGTAAAAGAGTATTTTGGATGCAACGTATTTGATGACAGGGAGATGAAAGCCAATCTTCCGGATAATGTATACAAATCTCTAAAGAAAACAATAGATGAAGGAGCAGCACTTGATGTAAGCGTAGCGAATTGCGTAGCTGAAGCAATGAAGGAATGGGCACTTAAAAAAGGTGCAACACATTATACGCATTGGTTCCAACCTCTTACAGGTATCACTGCTGAAAAGCATGACAGCTTCATAACACCTTCACCCGATGGCGGAGTAATCATGGAGTTCTCAGGTAAGGAATTAATCAAAGGTGAACCCGATGCTTCATCATTCCCCTCAGGAGGAATCAGAGCTACATTCGAAGCAAGAGGATACACAACATGGGATCCTACATCATATGCATTCATCAAGGGCAAGACATTATGCATCCCCACAGCATTCTGTGCATACGGCGGACAAGCACTTGATAAGAAGACTCCTCTTCTTAGATCAATGGAAGCACTTAATGAACAAGCACTTAGAATATTAAGATTATTTGGTAATGATACAGCTAAGAGAGTTACATCATCAGTTGGACCTGAGCAAGAGTACTTCTTAATCGACAAGGCAATGTATGAGAAGCGTCTCGACCTTAAGATGACAGGACGTACACTTTTCGGTTCCAAGGCTCCTAAGGGCCAAGAGATGGATGACCATTACTTCGGTATCATCAAGCCCAGAGTACAAGCTTACATGGATGAGCTTAACCAAGAGCTTTGGAAGCTTGGTATCTTAGCTAAGACAGAGCACAACGAAGTAGCTCCTTCACAGCACGAATTGGCACCTATCTATTCAACAACCAATGTTGGTACAGATCACAACCAATTAACAATGGAGATTATGCAAAAGTTAGCTTTAAAGCATGGACTTGTTTGTCTCTTACATGAGAAGCCTTTTGCAGGAGTTAACGGTAGCGGTAAGCACAATAACTGGTCAATCTCAACAGATGAAGGACAAAACCTCTTATCTCCCGGTGCTACACCTTATGATAATGCTCAATTCCTATTATTCCTCTGTGCAGTTATTAAAGCAGTTGATGATTATCAGGATTTGCTTCGTATATCCGTTGCAACAGCCGGTAACGATCACAGACTTGGCGCTAACGAGGCACCGCCTGCAGTTATCTCTATGTTCTTAGGTGAAGAACTTCAGGCAGTACTTGAGGCTATTGAAAAAGATAAGCCTTATGCAGGAACCAAGAAGACACAGATGAAGTTAGGTGTTGATGTACTTCCTAAATTCAATCGTGATACTACTGATAGAAACAGAACATCACCTTTCGCATTCACAGGAAATAAATTTGAATTCCGTATGCTTGGTTCATCCAACAGTATTGCATGTGCAAACATCATGCTTAATGCAGCTGTTGCTGAATCACTCAAGCAATATGCAGATACTCTTGAAGGTGCCAAGAATTTTGAAAGCAAACTTCATGACATGATCAAGAAGACAATCAAGGATCATAAGAGAATCATCTTCGACGGAAACGGATATGATGATAAGTGGATCAAGGAAGCAACTAAGAGAGGACTTTCCAATTACAGAACAACTGCTGATTGTATGCCTCATCTTCTTGATGCTCATAACGTTAAGATGCTTACAGCTCACAAGGTATTTACCAAGGAAGAGCTTGAGTCAAGATGTGAGATTATGCTTGAGAATTACTGCAAGTCAGTAACAATCGAAGCTAATACAATGGTTCAGATGGCTAAGACTCAAATCATTCCTGCTATTGAAAAATATGCAGAAGATGTTGCAGAAGGTGCATTAACCAAGAAGCAACTTAAGTCTACAATCAAGTGCTCATACGAAGGCAAGCTTGTAGAGAATCTCTCTAATTTAGCAGATACAGCTTACGTAGATACACTTGATCTTGAAAAGGCAATCGGACAATTAGCTAAGGCTAAAAACATAATAGATGAGTCTGCAATGATTCGTGACAGTATCCTACCTAAGATGGAGAAATTAAGAGAATCATGTGACGAGGCTGAAACTCTTACAGCTAAGAGCTACTGGCCTTTCCCGACATACTCAGACTTACTCTTCGGAGTGTAAATTAAAGACCTTAACCGATACGGCTAAGAGAACGCATATCGATATTCGTATCGGTTAGAGGTCCAACAAAAAGGAGATGACAGATATGGATGCTACAAGCATAAAAACAATGATAGACGAAACCGTATCGGGTGAAGTATTTGCGATATGGTTCTTAGCCGGAGCGGCGTTGGTATTTTGGATGCAGGCAGGATTTGCGATGGTAGAGGCAGGCTTTACCAGAGCTAAGAATACAGGAAACATCATCATGAAAAACTTGATGGACTTCTGTATCGGTACTGTTGTATTCATAGCAATCGGTTTTAGTTTACTGATGGGCGAAGATTTATTCGGATTCATCGGAAAACCCGGATTTGACTTATTTACATCATATGAGAACTTTGATTTTTCAAGTTTCGTATTTAACTTAGTATTCTGTGCAACAACAGCAACTATCGTATCAGGTGCGATGGCTGAAAGAACCAAGTTCTTATCATATTGTATCTATTCAGCAATTATTTCAGCTCTTATCTACCCCATTGAAGCTCACTGGATTTGGGGCGGCGGCTGGTTAGCTGGACTTGGATTCCATGATTTCGCAGGTTCTTGTGCAATTCACATGGTAGGTGGTATTTCAGCACTTATCGGTGCCAAAATCCTTGGACCCAGAATCGGTAAGTTCAAGAAAGATGAAAACGGTAAAGTTGTTAAGGTTAACGCTTTCCCCGGCCACAACATTACAATAGGTGCACTTGGTGTATTTATCCTCTGGGTAGGCTGGTACGGATTCAACGGTGCAGCTGCAACAAGCAAAGAACAGCTTGCTTCGATATTCTTAACAACAACAATTGCTCCTTCAATCGCAACAGTTGTAACAATGATCTTTACATGGATCAGATATAAAAAACCCGATGTTTCGATGTGTCTTAACGCATCACTTGCAGGCCTTGTAGGTATCACTGCAGGTTGTGATGTAACAGATGCTTTCGGTGCTATCGCAATCGGTGTTGTATCAGGCTTGTTGGTAGTATTCGGTGTTTGGTTCCTTGATTATGTACTTCATATTGATGATCCCGTTGGCGCAGTTGCAGTTCACTGCTTAAACGGTATTTGGGGTACATTAGCAGTTGGTCTTTTTGCAACATCTTCTGCTCCCGGATATGCAATTGCTAACGCTTCAGGCGAAACAATTGAAGGTTTATTCTACGGCGGCGGATTTGAATTATTAGGACTTCAGTCACTCGGTTTCGTAACCGTAGCTGGTTGGACAGCAGTAACAATTACAATCGCATTCTTTATCATTAAGGCAATCGTTGGACTTAGAGTTTCAAGAGAAGAAGAAATTACAGGTCTTGATGCTACAGAACATGGTCTTCCTTCAGCATACGCAGGATTTGCAATGCTTCCTGACTACGTAGAAGAAGATGGTGCACCTATCGTAACAGGTGATGCATCTGTTGACGAAGCTATCAAGGTAGCAGTCGCAGAAGGATCTAAGCCTGTAGCTGTAACAGGAGATGTTCCTGAAGCAGAAGCAGTACCCGTTAAGAAGATGCCTGTATTCTCAGATGATGGACATAAGTACACCAAGATTGAGATTATATGTAAAGAAGCTAGATTTGAGGCACTTAAGAATGCCATGATGGAACTTGGTATTACAGGTATGACAGTATCCCATGTATTAGGATGTGGCGTACAGAAAGGTAAGCCCGAGTTCTACAGAGGAGTACAGATCGAAGCTAACTTACTTCCTAAGATTCAGGTTGATATCGTAGTAAGTAAGGTACCAGTAAGAAGTGTTATTGATACTGCTAAGAAAGTACTTTACACCGGTCATATCGGAGACGGCAAGATCTTCGTATACGATGTTGAGAACGTCGTAAAGGTTCGTACCGGTGAAGAGGGATTCGACGCATTACAGGATGTTGAATAACTCTTAATGAATATGCAGTCGCGTAAAAACGACATATATAAAAATCCTTAAAACTATTCTTCGGTCAGGGAGGCGATGAGCCTCCCGGCTTGAGGAATATTATCTGTTTTATGAGAAATTGAAAAATTACAACGAATCGAGGAACTGAGTATGTGCTCAATAATGTGTTACTGCAAAGAGGATGCAGACATAGATGAATTTAAAGAAGGGTTCAAGGAGACGGTCTCCAGAGGCCCTGATCAAAGTGAGATAGTAAGAACAGCGGACGGCATCATGGGATTCCATCGTCTCGCTATTATGGGATTGACACCTAGTGGCATGCAGCCTTTTGAATATAATGGTAACTACGTAATATGTAATGGTGAAATATATGGATTCAAGGCATTAAAGGATGAACTTATTGCTAAGGGATATACTTTTAAGAGTGATTCCGATTGCGAGATTTTATTGCCTTTATATAAAGAACATGGCACAGACATGTTCGCTATGCTTGATGCAGAATATGCATGTGTAATCTATGATGCACAAATGCGAGAATTCATCGCAGCCAGAGATCCCATCGGTATCAGACCTTTATACTATGGTTATGATAAGAGTGGTGCAATCGTATTCGCATCAGAAGCTAAGAACTTAGTTTCAATATGCGATAAGATTATGCCTTTCCCTCCGGGACATTACTACAAAGATGGCAAATTCGTATGCTATAGAGATATGACTAAGGTTGTATCAACTACTGCTGATGGTAAAAAAGTTGAAGGTAAATACGTTGATGATGACCTTGAGACTATATGTAAAAATATACATGATAAGCTTGTTGCCGGTGTTAACAAGAGACTTGTTGCTGATGCAAAAGTAGGTTATCTCTTATCAGGTGGTCTTGATTCATCACTTGTATGCGCAATCGCAGCTAAGCAAAGCGATAAGCCCATTAGAACATTTGCAATCGGTATGGAAACAGATGCTATTGATTTAAAATACGCTAAGCAGGTAGCTGATTATATCGGCAGTGATCATACAGAAATATATATGTCAAAAGAAGAAGTACTTGCATCACTTGAAGATGTTATCAAGATGCTTGGTACATTCGATATCACAACAATTCGTGCAAGTATGGGTATGTATCTTCTTTGTAAGGCTATTCATGAGCAGACAGATATCAGAGTACTTTTAACAGGTGAGATTTCAGATGAGTTGTTTGGTTATAAGTACACTGATTTTGCTCCTACTCCTGAAGCATTCCAGGAAGAGAGCCAGAAGAGAATAAGAGAACTTCATATGTACGATGTTCTTCGTGCCGACAGATGTATCTCTGTTAACTCACTTGAGGCAAGAGTACCTTTCGGCGATCTTGATTTTGCAGAGTATGTAATGAGCATTGATCCTTCAAAGAAAGTCAATGTATACGGCAAGGGTAAGTATCTCTTAAGACATGCTTTCGAAGAAGGAGATTATCTTCCCAAAGATATCTTGATGCGTGAGAAGGCAGCCTTCTCTGACGCTGTAGGACATTCAATGGTTGATGACTTAAAAGAGTATGCTGAGAGTTACTATACAGATGAAGAATTCAAAGAGAGATGCAAGAAGTATACACATGCAACTCCTTTTACAAAAGAATCACTTTTATATCGTGAGATATTTGAAAAGTACTATCCCGGACAGAGTGAGATGATAGTTGACTTTTGGATGCCCAACAAGGAATGGGAGGGATGTAACGTTAACGATCCTTCTGCACGTGTACTTTCCAACTACGGCGATAGTGGTAAATAAATACTAAAAACTGTTTGAAAACTTCCTTAGAATATGTAATAACAAGATTAATCTTTAGTACCCTGCTCCTCAATGAGGAGTGGGGTATTTTTATATTTAAATATTAAAAATCAATGAAATATATTTATGTTGGAAAGAAATAGTAAATATTTACTTGATTAAAAAGAGAAAACATAGTATGATTGACCCTGCCTCGTAAAAAAGGCATGCAACGCAAACAGTGAGTTCGTGACCATCCTCACTTTAAACAAAACTAGGAGAAAACAAATGAAAAAAACAACCAAGCTTATTACTCAAGCTGCTATCATAGCAGCGTTGTATGTGGTACTATCTTTACTCACATACCAGTTCTCGTATCTCGAGATTCAGTGCAGAATAGCTGAAGCACTCTGCATGACCATCTTCTACACACCTGCAGGAGTCTATGGTGTATTCATCGGATGTTTAATAACCAATATTTTCGGAGGCTCATGGATTGATATTGTATTCGGCTCATTAACAACTCTTGTTGCCGCTTTACTTACATATCCCATTGCCCAGAAAATCAGGAAGAAACACGGCAATGTGCTTAAGATTAGACATTCACTTTTAATCCCCATTCCTACAGTAGTAGTTAATGCACTTGCAATTCCTTTTGTACTTTACTATGGATACGGTGTTACAAGCTTTGCATTCGCGGAGACAAGACTTGCAGTACTTGCGCTCCTTTCATTCTCAGTATTTGCAGGCGAGATGATATCCTGCTATGTATTCGGCCCCTTATTCGTGCTCGCTCTTAACAGAGTTGATAAGGCATTGCATCTTTCAACAGAACAATAGTTCACTGTTTAGCGCCTAAAATTCACAAAAAGAATGAAAAAGTGACCGTATAAGCGGTTGACAAAAAAATAAGAAAAGCGTATATTAAATTTCGTAAAAGACAAAGGCGTCTTTAATTCACATTTGTGAGTTAAAGGCGCTTTTTCCTTTTTTTGAGAAAAATCGTGAAATTACAGGGGTTATACAAGGAGGAAAGATAATGACTAAATACATATTCGTGACAGGAGGCGTTGTATCAGGACTCGGCAAAGGTATTACTGCAGCATCACTCGGTAGACTCTTGAAAGCAAGAGGATTAAAAGTTGCAGCCCAAAAACTGGATCCCTATATCAATGTTGATCCCGGAACGATGAGCCCTTTCCAACATGGCGAAGTGTATGTAACAGAAGACGGCGCAGAGACTGATCTTGACCTTGGTCATTATGAGAGATTCATAGATGAGGACCTTAATAAGTACTCCAACCTTACAACAGGTAAAGTATATTGGAATGTACTTAATAAGGAAAGAAGAGGAGAGTATCTTGGCTCCACAGTACAGGTAATTCCTCACATCACCAATGAGATAAAAGAGTTCGTTTACAGAGTAGGAAAAAAGACTGAAGCAGACGTAGTTATCACTGAGATTGGCGGTACAATCGGTGATATCGAATCACAACCTTTTATCGAAGCAGTACGTCAGATTTCACTTGAAGTTGGAAGAGAAAATTCGCTTTTCATACATGTTACATTGGTTCCTTTCTTACATGGTTCTGATGAGCATAAATCAAAACCCACACAGCACTCTGTAAAAGAGTTACAGGGAATGGGTATTAATCCTAACATCATAGTGCTTCGTTGCGACGAGCCTCTTGAGGAATCGATATTCAAAAAAATATCGCTCTTTTGTAATGTCAAGGAAGATTGTGTAATTGAAAACATCACACTTCCGATTCTTTATGAAGCACCTCTTATGCTTGAAAAATCCAACTTCTCCAAGGTTGTCTGCAGAGAACTTGGCCTTAAGACAGATAATCCTGACTTAAGCGAATGGGAAGATATGATTGAGACCATCAGATCAAGAAATGAATCCGTAACAATCGGACTTGTTGGTAAGTATGTAGAACTTCATGATGCATATCTTTCGGTTGCAGAGGCTCTTAGACATGCAGGATATACCAATAACGTACATATTGATATCACTTGGATTGATTCGGAACAGATTCGTGAAGGTGAAGAAGATAAGATTCTCGGTGGACTTGATGCAATCATAGTTCCCGGAGGATTCGGACAGCGTGGAATCGAAGGAATGATTCTCGCAGCCAAGTATGCAAGAGAACACAACATGCCTTACTTCGGTATATGTCTTGGTATGCAGATTGCAGTTATCGAGTATGCAAGAAATGTTGCAGGTATAAAAGATGCAGACTCAGGCGAATTCGATGAGTGCTGCAAGAACAAGGTAATCGACTTCATGCCCGGTCAGAGTGATGACATCGATAAGGGCGGAACACTTAGACTTGGCGCATATCCTTGTAAGATTGTTCCCGGTACAGTACTTGAAAAACTCTATGGCGAAGCAGAGATTTCTGAGCGTCACAGACATAGATACGAATTCAATAATGATTACAGAGAAGTGCTTAAAAACGCAGGCCTTACATTTAGTGGTACATCACCCGATGACAGCTTAATTGAGACTGTTGAATTGACAGAGAGAGACTTCTACGTAGGCGTACAGTTCCATCCCGAATTCAAGTCAAGACCTAACAGACCTCATCCACTCTTTAAGGGATTTGTAGCAGCCGCTAAGAAGTTTAAGGCAAATAAATAATTAAGAGGCAGTAAGATGGAATACACACGTAAGATTGTTACGGAAGATGGAAAAGAATATTACGGATACGGATTCGGTTCGGATGTCGAGCGAGTATGTGAGCTCGTATTCAACACATCGATGGTAGGTTATCAGGAGATAATATCGGATCCTTCGTATACATATCAGGCAGTTGTAATGTCGTATCCGCTTATCGGTAATTACGGAATAGCAGATGACGATTACGAGTCGGATGGCGCTAAGTTAGGGGCTCTTATCGTAAGAGAATATAACGATGAACCTTCTAACTTTAGAGCAAAAGAAACACTTGATGCAGTGCTTAAAAGGTATGATATTCCGGGAATCGAAGGTGTGGACACAAGAATGATAGTTCGTTCCATCAGAAACTTGGGAAGCAGAAAAGTACTTATAACAAGTGCTGAAAAAGACTTAAAAACTTGTCTCGACATTATTAACAGAACAGAGATAAAAAAAGATGCTGTAAGCACAGTTTCAAGTAAAGAGAAAAAAGAATATCCTGCGAATAAAAACAAGTTCATCCACATCGTGGCAATCGATTGCGGTATGAAGAGTAACATTGTAAGACGTATGCAGGATAAGGGACTTAACGTAACAGTAGTTCCATATAATACATCAGCTGAAGAAATTCTAGGTCTTAAGCCTGACGGAGTGTTCATCTCCAATGGCCCCGGAGATCCCACGGATGTTCCCAAGACTATAGAGACAGTAAAAAAACTTCATTCAAAAGTACCTATTTTTGGTATATGTCTTGGTCTTCAGATTTTAGCTCTTTCATACGGTGCAAAAACTTACAAGCTTAAGTTCGGACATCGTGGAGGAAATCATCCGGTTAAGAATCTTAAGACAGGCAAGATTGAGATAACATCACAGAATCATTCATACGCAGTTAAAGAAGACTCAATAATAGATGACACATTAAAGGTTACCCACATTAATCTTCTTGATAATACGATAGAAGGAATTGAGTGTGAAAAGGATTTTGCATTCGCGGTTCAATACCATCCCGAGAGTGCTCCCGGTCCGCAGGACAGTGATTATTTATTCGATGTCTTCGTAGAAAACATCATGAGATTTAATAAGATTAACGGTAAGTAAGGTGGTTTTGATATGCCTAAGAGAGAGGATATAAAAAAGATACTTGTAATCGGCTCAGGTCCCATAGTTATCGGACAAGCTGCCGAATTCGATTATGCAGGAACACAAGCGTGCTTAGCGCTCAAGGAAGAGGGCTACGAAGTAGTATTGGTTAACTCCAACCCTGCAACAATCATGACTGATACATCGATTGCTGACAAGGTATACATGGAGCCTCTTACACTTGAATATCTGGCTAAAATTATTCGTTATGAAAGACCCGATGCATTGCTTCCCGGAATCGGTGGTCAGACAGGACTTAACCTCGCAATGAGCCTCGAGAAAAAGGGTGTACTTAGAGAGTGTAGATGCGAACTTTTAGGTACAAGAAGCGAGAGTATCGAGCGAGCTGAAGACAGAGAATTATTCAGAGAATTATGTATTAAACTTAATGAAAAAATTATCCCTTCAATGATTGCAACAACCATGGAAGAAGGCAGAAAAGCAGTTGAAGAGATAGGCTATCCGATAGTACTTCGTCCCGCATTTACACTTGGCGGAACGGGCGGCGGATTCGTAGAGAGTGAAGACGAACTTGATGAGATGATGGAGAATGCATTATCACTTTCTCCCGTACATCAGGTATTGATAGAAAAGAGTGTTAAGGGATTCAAAGAGATTGAGTACGAAGTGATCAGAGATAAAAATGATACTGCAATCACAATCTGTAACATGGAAAACCTTGATCCCGTAGGTATTCATACAGGTGATTCAGTAGTTGTATGTCCTTCACAGACACTCACCAACAAAGAATATCACATGCTTAGAGATTCAGCTCTTAGAATCATCAGAGAGTTAAAGATCGAAGGTGGATGTAACGTACAGTTCGCACTTGATCCTGAATCATTTGATTATTACGTAATCGAAGTTAACCCCAGAGTATCGAGATCTTCCGCACTTGCTTCCAAGGCCAGCGGATATCCGATTGCCAGAGTATCAGCCAAGATTGGTGTAGGACTTACACTTGATGAGATAGCAATCGCCAATACACCTGCATCATTTGAACCCTCACTTGATTATGTAGTAAGTAAGCTTCCAAGATTCCCGTTTGATAAGTTCTCTGAGGCAAGAAATACACTTTCCACTCAGATGAAAGCAACGGGCGAAGTAATGAGTATAGGCCGTACATTCGAAGAGAGCCTCTTAAAGGGTATCAGATCTCTTGAGATAGGTTTATACCACTTAAAGCATAAAAAGTTCGACAATGAAAAAACAGAAGATCTTCTTAAGTATATCCAGATTGGTACAGACGATCGTATATATGCAATCGCAGAACTTTTAAGAAGAGATGTTGATATAGAAACAATATACGCTGCAACCAAGATTGACAGATTCTTCATAAGAAAGATGAAGAACGTGACAGATATGGAAAAAGAATTGGTAGCATATCGTCAGAACGCTCAGTCAGGTAAACAGTGCAGTTCAAAAGAGTGTGAAAAACTTCTTCTTAGAGCAAAAAAGATGGGCTTCTCAGATAAAGAGATTGCATCACTTTGGGAAGAAAAAGAAGAAGATATCTACTCACTTCTTAAGAAGATGGATATCACTCCCGTCTACAAGATGATTGATACTTGCGCGAGTGAGTTTGACAGTTACATACCTTATTTCTACTCAACATATGAGACAGAAAACGAATCAGTGGTATCTGATAAAAATAAAGTTATAGTACTTGGTTCAGGACCTATCAGAATCGGCCAGGGCGTTGAATTCGATTATTCAACAGTACATGCAGTAAGAACCATAAAAGAAGCAGGTTATGAAGCAATAATCATTAACAATAACCCCGAGACAGTATCAACTGATTATACATGTTCTGATAAGCTTTATTTCGAGCCTTTATGTGTAGAAGATGTAATGCATGTAATCGACCTTGAAAAGCCCATGGGTGTTATAGCTACCCTCGGTGGTCAGACAGCGATTAACCTCGCTAAACCCCTTGCTGATAGAGGAGTCAACATCATCGGTACAGATTGCGATGCAATTGATAAAGCAGAAGACAGAGATGAATTCGAACATCTTTTAAGAACACTTGAGATTCCCAAGCCCGAAGGTGTAGCAGTAACAAGCATCGAAGAGGGCGTAAGAGTTGCCAATGAGATTGGCTATCCGGTACTTGTAAGACCTTCATTCGTACTTGGCGGTCGTGCAATGCAGATAGTTGCAAAAGAAGATGCATTGCTTGAGTATCTCAAGAACGCAGTAGAAGTTAACGAAGATAAGCCCGTACTTGTTGATAAGTACATTAAGGGCAAGGAAGTCGAAGTTGATGCAGTATGTGACGGCGTGGATGTATTCGTTCCCGGTATCATGGAACTGGTTGAACGTACCGGTGTACACTCAGGTGACTCAATAAGTGTATATCCTTCATACAGCCTCTCACAGAAAGTTAAAACAACTATCCTTGAATATACCAAGAAACTTGGTCTTGGAATAGGAATCATAGGATTATTCAATATACAGTTCATTGTAGATAAGGATGATAACGTATTCATCATCGAAGTTAATCCGAGATCATCAAGAACAGTTCCTTTCCTCTCCAAGGCAACAAGCTTCTCACTTGCAGATATAGCAACACTTGTTAACCTTGGCGTATCACTTAAGGAACAGGGAATTACCAAGGAATTAAGCGCTATTGAAGTTGATGACAGTGAGAAAGATAAGCTTGCTATATATCCTAAGGAGAAGGCTAGATACTATGTAAAAGTTCCCGCATTCTCATTCTCGAAGTTAAGAGGAATGGATACATATCTTTCACCTGAGATGAAGTCAACCGGTGAAGCAATCGGATATGATAAGAAGCTTCACAGAGCCGTATATAAGGCAATGATTGCATCAGGCCTTAAACTTAAAAACTATGGTACAGTTGCAGTGTCCGTTGCAGATGAAGACAAGGAAGAAACATTACCTCTTGTTAAGAGATTCTACAACATGGGATTCAATATCGAGGCAACAACCGTTACAGGTGAATACCTCAAAGAACATGGTATTAAGACAAGAATCAGACATAAACCGAGTGAGCATAGTGAAGAATTCCTCGATGATCTTAAGGCAGGATATGTAAGCTATGTAATCAACACAAGAGCGATTCTCTCCGGTAAGCATTACGGAGACGGCGTTGCTATAAGAGATGTTGCAGCAAGACATAATGTAACACTTCTTTCATCACTCGATACAGTAAGAATGTTACTTGATGTACTCGAAGAAGTAACGATGGGTATCTCAACTATCGATGCTGAATAGAAGAAATAAATGGACTCGGTATAGTCAAACAATAAGGAAGTGAAGATATGAAATTTACCAAGATGCAGGGACTCGGAAACGATTACCTCTACGTATACGGAGAAGTTCCTGAAAACATAGTTGATTTATCTGTTAGATTATCGGACAGACACTTTGGTGCAGGATCCGATGGAATGATATATATTTCACCTTCCGACAAAGCGGATTTTATGATGAGAATCTTCAATGCTGATGGCTCCGAAGCCAAGATGTGTGGTAACGGAATCAGATGCGTCGGCAAGTATGTGTACGATAAAGGGTACACATCAAAAAAGGAATTGAAGATTGATACGCAGTCAGGAATCAAGTATTTAACACTTGTTACAGATGAGAATAACAAGGTTAAAGAAGTTACAGTTGATATGGGTAAGGGTGTTTTCGAGGATGAAAAAACACTTAACGTATCAGGTGAAGAACTTAAGTATATTCCTGTATCAATGGGCAATCCTCATGCAGTATTTTTTACAGATGACATTAACAAAGTTGCTCTTGATTCAATCGGACCGCTTATCGAACATCATGAAGTATTCCCCGGAGGAGTTAACGCAGAGTTCGTAGAAGTTATCTTTGAAAACGAGATAAGAATGCGTGTCTGGGAGAGAGGAAGCGGAATCACGATGGCATGTGGTACAGGCGCTTGTGCATCTGTATGTGCATGTATCAAAAAGGGATTTTGCAAGTACAACGATGAGATATGTGTTCGTCTTGATGGCGGAGACTTATACATCAAGGTTACTGAGGATAACACAGTATACATGAGAGGTCCTGCAGTAACAGTATACGATGCAGAAGTAGATGAATAAGAATAAAAATGAGTAGCAATAAAAGTAATAAAGGTAGGAATTAACAATGATTAGAATGAATGAAAACTACAAGAATCTCAAAGATTCATATCTGTTTTTTAACATTTCGAAAAAAGTAAAAGCTTATCAGGAAGAAAATCCTGACAAGAAGATATACAGAATGGGTATCGGCGATGTATCACTTCCTCTTGGTGAAGCAGTTATTGAGTCACTTCACGAGGCAGTTGATGATCAGGGTAAGAAAGATACTTTCCACGGTTATATGCCTGAGGTTGGTGATGAGAGCCTTAGAAAAGAAATCGCAAAATACTACCTAAGAAGAGATGTTAAGTTAGACGATGATGAAGTATTCGTATCGAGTGGTGCGAGTGATGAACTTGGCGATATACTTGATCTTTTCTCAAGAGATTCGAAGGCTTTAATTATGGAGCCTGCATATCCTGCATATGTTGATGCCAACGTTATGGCAGGAAGAGAAATCATTCATTTGAAAACTGATGCATCAAGTAACTTCCTTGGAAGACCTTATGATGGCCTTGATGCAGATCTTATCTACCTATGCTCACCTAACAATCCTACCGGTGCAGTATATGGCAAGAAAGAATTAAAAGAGTGGGTTGACTACGCTAACAAAAACGGAAGCATCATCATATTTGATGCAGCATATGAAGCATTCATTGAAGAGGATATTCCTCACAGTATCTTCGAAGTAGAGGGTGCAAGAACATGTGCTATAGAGATATGTTCATTCTCCAAGACAGCAGGATTTACCGGTACAAGACTTGGTTACACAGTGATTCCCAAGACTCTTGAGAGAGCAGGAATGAACATCAACGCTATGTGGGTTAGAAACAGAACCACCAAGACCAATGGTGTATCATACATCATTCAAAAAGGCGGTAAGGCAGTCTTTTCAAAAGAAGGCCAGGAACAGGTTAAGAGAAACATCGGTGTATATAAGAGAAACGCTAAGGTACTTATGGAAGTTCTTAATAAAGAGAACATCTATTATACAGGTGGCGTTAACGCTCCTTACATCTGGATGAAATGTCCTAACGGGCTTAAGAGTTGGGAATTCTTTGATCTCCTCTTAAAAGAGATTCAGGTAGTTGGAACTCCCGGTGAAGGGTTCGGTGAATGCGGTGAGGGTTACTTTAGATTTTCAACTTTT
>JAEEQX010000035.1 GCA_016285575.1 Lachnospiraceae bacterium | reverse complement strand
TGACTCACTTAAGGCTATGCTTACATTTATACAGGAAAATTATGCTTCATCCATTACGCTTGACGATATTGCAGCAGCCGGAAACGTAAGCCGTACATTCTGTAATAATCTCTTCCATAAATATACTGACCAGACTCCGATTGAAAACCTAACGAGATTCAGAGTAAGCAAAGTCGCTGAGCTACTCAACTCAAGTGATATGTCCATGTCAGAGATTGCATACAATACTGGATTTGCATCAGCAAGCTATATGGCAGAATCCTTTAAGAAATATTATGGCGAATCAACTCGTAGTTTTAAGTCATCCCATGTGAATACACCTCGCGGTTCATTCGAGATTACAGATAACTAATTATGTATGTATTAATCGAGCAGGGAAGATTTATCGCAAAAAAGGAGGTGCTTAGCACCTCCTTTTATTAACGTTTTGTTTCATCTTTATATGTGAAGTTTTTAAATGTTACATATCCGCCTTCACTTCCGTTACCTGATGCATATAGACCGATACAACATCCTACGAATCCACCCGCAACTTCCGTTGATAGTGTGGATACTTCTGCCTCGCCGAGGAATTCATCTCCCGCATATCCTTTTACATCAAGACCTTCCACAAGAATAGTTAACTTAACAATACCGTCCTTAACCACTCCTGATATTGGTGTGCTTCCAACCACCTTGTCTTCGCCATTCTTACAGATAATCATATTGCACATCGTGGCATCAATCTCTACTCTAAGGTTATAGAGGTTATTCTGTAAAAGAACGAGACCTGCGGTTTCTTTTGCACTTAGAGAAGAAATATCAAGTTCGGTTGTACTTCTAAAATAATGATGTTGCTGTCTGATGGATACAAATGACGGCGAAGCAACAGCTTTTATATCATCTGCTTGAAGCTTAAGCTTAAGTCCGTCAGCATCCAACTTATAGAGATCATCGGGATAATTTCTAAGGAATAAAAACTCATCTCCAAGTTCCTTCATGGATGCAAAATCATAATCCTTATCGGTACCGGGAAGTGTGGTCTTATTGCCAGTTCTTACCGTATATGATGTCGGATCTTTTGTAGGATCCCAGTCAGGTAAGTTAATCTCAACAGTATCTGTAAGCATACCAACTCCGGGATTAACCACGGGCCAATCTTCCTCCCAGATGAACTTGGCAAGGAAAGTCTCTCTTCCCATGGTAGTAAATCTGTTAAGAGGTCTTACCGCAAGTATCGTCATGAACCACTCGTCATTCGGAGTCTTGATGATATCTCCGTGACCAACGTACTTGATGGGATAATCCTGACCAAGATGTCTATGTGTAAGAATGGGGTTCTTGGGATTACCTTCATAAGGTCCCCAGATATCCTTACTTCTACATATCATTACTGAATGTTCGGGGCCTGTACCTCCCTCTGCATGCATGATGTAATAATATCCGTTTTCTTTATAAATATGTGGTCCCTCAGGCCAGATGCAACCCTTGAGTGCACCGTTCCATACATTCTTTTTCTCGCCCTTAAGTTCCCATTTTTCAAGATCAACTTCCGCGATATAGATATACCAGTCTCCGTTGTACTTTACTCCGTCGGGATTGGGATGTGTACCGATGTAATAGCATCTTCCGTCATCGTCAAAGAAGAGTGAAGGGTCTATTCCGTCAGCATCCTTGAGATAATGAGGCTCTGACCAGGGTCCCTCAGGATTTTCTGCTGTTACGATAAAGTTACCGCCATGAGTAACATTGGTACATATAACGTAAAAAGTTCCTTTATTATATCTAATTGTAGGAGCAAAAAGACCCTGAGAATGGTCCGCTCCTTCAAGCGGAATCTGTGAATGTCTGGTAAGTACATTACCTATCTGCTCCCAATGTGCCAAGTCCTTACTGTGCATAAGAGACAATCCCGGAACATACGAAAATGTCGAGTTACACAGATAATAATCCTCGCCTACCGCACATATGGACGGATCCGGATAAAAGCCCGGCATTATCGGGTTTTTTGCAATACTCATATTAATACCTCCCCAAAAATAACTCTTCATATACTTTAACATATATGAAGAGTTATTAACACTGAGTAAATCAATTAAAATCACAGAAAAACTAAAGACACATTTTTCGATTACTCTACATTTTTAAGGGCCTGATCCATAGGAATCTTCTTGATTCTATGATAGTCAATGAACATTACTATTAAGTATGCAGCCAATACCATAAGTACAATATATACATAACTTAATACGGGTACGTATGCGGGAAGCCAACCATCCATTCTATAGAGGATTATGTTCCATACCAGCTCAAGCGACTTGGTTCCAAGTACTGCCGAAATAATGGCCGAGATTGTTACAACAACAGTTGTCGTCAAAAGATAGAGCGATGCAATCTCACCATTGTAGTATCCAAGGATTTTGGTCATTGAGATAGAATTCTCGTTCTTTTCCACTATTACTTTTGTAAGTAAGTATATGAGTATTCCTGCAAATGCGAGGCATATAACTTTAAAGTAACTCATGTAGTTGCCCATTGAGTGGTCAAGCTGGTTGGATACTTTCATGATATCATCTTCAGTAATAGTCATTGCGATGTACTTGGCATCAATATCTTTTATCTCTTCTTCGGATAAGAATCCGTTAAAAGATCCCTCTGCGTTTCCAAATATCTCATTAAAACCATCGAGAGAGGTAAAAAGTGCCAGGCTGCTGATATAATCATATGTTCCGACTATTTTAAATGTGTACTCATCATCGGTATATCTGGCTTTTAACGTCACACTGTCTCCCACCGCAAGTTTGAACTTATCTGCGTACGCACTCGATATCAACGCTTCGTTACCCGATACTTTTCCATTAAGAGGAATAAAATGGCTATCGTCATCCACGCCGTATATACTTATTGGCTCATTGACTCTCTTGCCGTCTGTTGTATAGAGAGTCTCCATACTGAATTTCTCTGCACTCTCTTCCTTGGTAGTAATTTCATCCCCGTCATCATCCTCGTTGGACTTAAGTACATATTGATACTTAGCGAACATATCTTCCGTCGCATGTTCCTTGTAATAATCAAGCGTTGTCGGTAATCCGAATGCAAAGGTCATAAGGAATACTACAAAATATATTCCTGCAAAAAGAACCAAGTAATTCGGTATGTTCTGTAAAAGCACTCTCAATCTGAATCTTGCGAGGAACTTGAATCTCGGAAGTCTCATGGCTTTCTTTCTCTTGCTTGTTTTTAAATCTCTTCTTATGAATCTAAGAGGAGAAAGTCTAAGCATATAAGCTACTGTTACAAAGTTTATAAGAACCATCAAAATAACCGGAATTATTGTTGTCTTTACAAATGCTTCGTAATACCAATATGTCTGATATGCCGGAAGACTGTAGCTGTTAAAATACATAGCTACAACTGTATTTTTAAACAAGGTATAGCCCAGTACATTACCAACGATTGCAGCTAAAAGCGTCGTTAAAACGGGCATGGACATATAATGTTTGATGAGCTCACCCTTGGTATATCCTGATGCTCTAAGTGTTCCTATAACTGTTGATTCCTTGGTGATCGTTGACATGATTGTTAATGCAAATACGAATCCAAGAACGATAACCAGTATGTAGAGAAGTACTCCACCCATCTCTTTATCTGAACCCATATCATCGGGAGCAAAATGAACCGCCTGGTTTAGATACTCAGGTACGTAATCTTCGAGATCGTTTTCTGCCTTGATGCTCTGTGTAATAAGAGCACTCATAAAATCATCTGAGAGCTTCTTTTGCTCAGATTCATTTGAATAAGAGTCAACATATTTGAATGCGTATAAGTAATGTACTTTTCCGCTTACGCTCTCCCAAGCCTCAGGTGTAACCATCGCTACATCAAAGCTTATTGCGTCAAACATAAGATCCGTATTCTTTTCGTGAAGAGTTGCGTAATTAACATATGCCAAAAGACCTGTTATCTCGAACTCTTTTCCACCGACATTAATCTTGTCACCGATTTTTAGATCGTTATTCTCTGCATGCATTCTGTCGATGGCAATCTCATTGTCTTTCTCCGGCTTTCTGCCTTCGTTGAAGGTCGCCATATTGATGTAATCTTCATATGCATAGATTCTTACTTTACCATCTGATTTGCCGTCAAGATCATTATCTTCTGTTACATCTTTATAAAAGTTTTCATAGAGTTTTACAGGCGTTACCTTGAAATTCTTCTCCGCCTCCAAAGTAGACTTGGACTTTTTGGCATCCTGCTTATCGAACTCTTCGTTAATCTCATCCTCTGCTTCTTCGTATGCTTCTTTTCTGGCCTTCTCTTTTTCATCAAGATATTCCTGACTCTTGAGAGCCTCATCTATTGCATCCGGAAGAACTTCTTTTACAGTCTTTTCATAGTTTTCTTCGATTGCCTTATTAACTGCTTCGTCAATCTGCTTCTGCTTTTCTTCGGCACTCATGAAATCCGCATAAGGAGCAAGAGCCTCATTAACGGCATCCGTTACTTTTTTGGTAATCTCTTCTTTTACTTTTTTTCTGACTTCTTTTTCTACTTCTTCTTTTAAAGTCTTGGGTGCTTCTTCCTCTATCTTGTCATCTATTTCCTTGTGAGCTTCGTCTATAAAATATGCTCTTAAGTCAATCTTTTCTCCGGACTCAATTGCTTTTATAAGTTCGTCACTTGCTTCGTCTTCAAGTTCGAAATGACCGTCTTCAAGCTTGTTGTCTCTATTCGCATTCGCTATTGATATAAGCATACTGTGGTTAGCAACATACATACCTGACACGAATCCGATTGTCATTGAAAGCAGTAAGAATATCACAAGGTATTTTCTCCACTCACCAAGCAGTTCCTTGGGAACTCTTTTTATGAGAGGATTCATTATTCTTTTCTTTTTGTTTTCCTTCATATCGTTACCCTTTATTCATTCTCTCAAAATATGTTACCAGTCAAGTTCTGTTGCTGAGATCTTATTCTCGTTCATGTCATTATGACGAACCATACCATCTCTGAGTTTGATAACATGATCTGCCATCTTTCTGATCTCTTCGTTGTGTGTAACCATAATCACTGTGTTACCGTACTTGGCATTAACATCTTCGATAAGTTTGAGAATCTCTTTTGATGTGTTGTAATCAAGAGCACCTGTCGGCTCATCGCATAAAAGGATGTCGGGATTTTTTACAATCGCACGTCCAATTGACACACGCTGTTGCTGGCCACCCGATAACTGATTGGGTAATTTATATTTGTGTTTTGCAAGACCTAAAGTCTCAAGTAATTCGTCTATTTCGAGGGGGTTGTCTGAAAGATATGCACCGACTTCAATGTTTTCTTTGACATTAAGATTGGGAATTAGATTGTACATCTGAAAAACGTATCCCAAGTGTTTTCTTCTGTATTTCGTTAATCCTTTTTCGCCCATATCGCGAAGCTTGTCACCGTTTATCGAGATGTATCCCGAATCCGGATTATCGATTCCTCCTATAATGTTAAGGAGTGTGGACTTACCGCTTCCCGACGGTCCAAGGAGTACACAAAACTCGCCTTTTGCCACTGTAAAGTTCATTCCCTTGAGAACTTCCTGTCTTGTATCTCCGCTTCCGAATCCTTTCTTCAGATCAACGATTTCAAGAAATTTTCTCTCCTGCTCTGACATATTTTTTCTCCTTTTTCTCCGTATTTTTAATGCTTTAATTCATTTTCATTCATTCTCTCATCGCGATTGGGATAAACTTATGATAGGCTCTGCCACCAATCGCATAAATCGAAAATGTCGTGAGTTATCAGTTTTTAATTTTCTAAAATAGAAAAATAAGATACTTTATTTTTCTTTAAATTTTGTTAAACAATTAAGCACTTGTTTAATTGTCTGTTTACTTTTTACATATTAAGCCTCTTAAATCAGTTTGTCAACCCTAACCTGCAAATATTTGTAATTTAATCGTTTCCAGTAATTTGATTTAAAATTTCTTGGCAAAAATGCACAAAAGATACAAAATAAAAAACACCACATGTACAGTGATGCTTTTTATCTATTCTAAAATCAATTGTTATATTCTAATTGCTTTGTTCTTGTATCTGTTCGTTATCGATATTATCACGTGTGATATTTTGAGCCCACTTATGTGAGTAAAAATGTTTGAATACCCACGGCCATTTAACGAATTCATCGGTGCAAAGTAAGAAATATACTACTTTTACCGGAAGTTTGAATACAAATGCTGCCAAGAATCCGAGTGGAACCGCATATGCCCACATGTCTATAACATCGCATTTGAAGCCGAACTTCGAATCACCTCCGGCCCTGAATACGCCCGCAATAAGACAGGTATTAACCGAAGTACCTGTAATGTAATATGTATTGATTAACATCATGAACTTTAGATAGTCCAACGCTTCGGGCGTGAAAGATGCGGATTCTATCTTCAATACGATTGGCATTATCGCCAGAACGACAAGGCCACCTATAATTCCCGTAATAATCGCAAGCCTCAGACATATATGACCTGCTTTTATACCATCCTCCGTCGAGCCCTCTCCCAGAATCTGACCGACAATTATTCCTGAAGCAGAGCCAATACCGTAACACATGATACATCCTAAGTTTCTGACAACGTTAACGATTGAATATGCTGCTGCAGCATCTCCGCTGTCAAGATGACCGATTATGGCAGAGTAAGCAGAGAAAGCTACTGACCATGCAAGGTCATTACCAATAGCAGGCATTGCCATTGTGATAAAATCTTTTTCCAGCAGCTTATGCCTCTGAAACATTGTCTTAAAGGTAAGCGCAACTCCGGGCTTGGATGCAGATACAACGATACATCCTATCAGCTGAATAAGACGGCTCAGTGTCGTTGCTATTGCAACGCCCACCACTCCGAGCTTGGGAGCGCCAAAAAGACCGAAGATAAATACTGCGTTTAACGCCACATTGCAGATAAGAGCTATCGCCTCAAGCACGGTTGCCACACTTACTTTTCCTATACATCTCAATATCGACATATATACGGCGCTTATAGCCCAGAAGATAAGACCAGGTGCAATGAATACCAGATATTCAGCTCCTATGTCTATCAGTTTGCTTTCGGGCGTGTATATTCTCATCAATAATCTCGGAACTGCCACACATGCTGCCGCACCTGCGATTGCAACACTTAGGGCGAATTTGAGTCCGATTCCTTCAACTTTTTCGATGGTTTTAAGATCACCCTTGCCATAGTATTGTGCCGCAAGCATTGCAATTCCTGTTCCTATTCCATATAGGAACATAAAAAGAATACCCACCAAACTGTTGGCCAAAGATACTGCCGAGATGGCATCCTGACCTACGTAATTGAGCATCAAAACATCGGCGCTGTTAACTGCAGCGTCGATAATATTCTGAAAAATAATGGGTAGTGAAACTACCCATACCTTTTTGTATAATTCTTTACTTCCAGCGTACTTTAACTTCATAACTTGTATTATACTACATTGTCCTTCATCTGTGCATATGAAAAACTCTCCCTGCCTTTGCAAGCAAGGAGAGTTAGAACTTTCACATATAATCAACTGATCTACTAATGTAAGAATCTAAATGACTTAAGACCCATATTACCGAATCCGGTATACTTAAGGTATAGCGCCGACACGCCATCCGGAATGTTACAATCAGCAGTGTATGTAACCCAGACCGTTTCAAAATCAACGCCTATCTTAGCATATACAGGACCATCGGGCGAAGTACGAACTTCAAAGTCTCCCTTGCCGTATCCACAAACTTTTAATTCAATTCCTTTTACACCCTTGAAATCAAAATACTTGAATCCAAGTGTAGTATTTTCACATATATTAAAAATATAAGCTTCACACTCTTCTCCGTCTTTTCCATCCTGAGTTACTCTGGGAACATGATGTCCACCGACATAAGGGATTCTCTCCTTGTCAGTATACATATTGCAGACAATATGTGAAGGATATTCCTCTGTATCACTTAATGGCCCACCGTTTAATCCGCATGAAGTAATCTCAACCTGAGGAATGCTTCCATCAGGCAAAAACTTAACCTCTTCCGCACAACCTTGACGAGCATACCAATCATTATTGGTCTGACGATGATAGAAAATATATCTCTTTCCCTTAATCTCTACAAGACCGCCGTGATTGTTAGCGCCATATGCAGCGGGCTCTTCCGCTTTTTTATATGTATCAATTCCAATATCACAGTTGCTGACGATTACTCCGCCGTATTTAAAATCTCTGTCAGGATAATCGCTTGTTGCATAACAAAGTTCATGCATAACTTCTGACGAATATACAAAATAGTATTTTCCATCGAACTTACGAATGGAAGAAGCCTCGAAGAAACCATGATTCTCGTAGTCCGTTCCTTTCGCACATACGGGACCGGGAACCAGGAATTTGGGTGCTTCTTTTATAGTAAGCATGTCACTACAAAGTACTGTAACCATAGAACCATGAACAGAATCGTCTCCGGGTGCACATACTCCTCCGGTGTATAGATAGGTGGTATCACCTTCTGTAATTACCGCAGGGTCAAACTGATGCTCCTCGCCCTTATCTCCAAGCTTGGTTCCATCCTCATAGTGAACATATCCATAAAACTTATATCTTCCGGCAGGCGTATCGCATACTGCAACAGATATGGTTGAAACTTTATCAAGAGCGTAGTAGAGATAATATCTGCCATCCGGACCTTTAGTTACATCCGGTGCATAGAGACACATGTTATCTTTTTCATTAAGCGCATCATCTTTTCTTGTATATATGACGCCTTCGTACTTCCAGTCAGTCAGATCATCGATTGGAGCAGAATAGCATACATAGTCATTAAGGCAGAAAAAGTGTCCACCGAATCTGTCGTGAGAGCCGTAGACATATACTCGGTCTCCGAATACATGGGGTTCTCCGTCAGGAATGTATTCATATGAAGGAAGGTACGGATTAAAAGCCTGTTTCATAGTGTCCTCGCTAGTTCTTAAGATTCTTGTTATCAATCCAATCAATCAGGAATTCATTGAATTCATTATTTCTGACTGTGGGCTTGGGTCCATCTGATAAGAATTCCATACCCATCTTATTATCTCTGGTATACGGTGCCCACTCAGGCATCGGAGTACCATCCGCATCGTTACCGTTAGGATTACCAGTTTTAACGAAGTTGGTCAGATAGTTGCACATCATTCTTGCCAGGTCGTAATGTCTTCCGACAAAAGGTCTCCAGCACACGCCAAGTGTTTCAAAGAAGAACCACAAATCAACAGAGTGGAAGGATCCGGGATTATCCCAACCGGGAATATCAGGGTCAAACAAATAGTAGTAGCAGGGCTTGTCGTTATGTTTAAAAGCTGCTTTTACAGCACATTCTATACCATCTGCTTCTGCATAGTTGTTATCGTTATGATTATATACATTCTTGAAGGATAAGAATTTTTCAGCCTTGTCTCCAAAGATTTCTTTTGCTTTAGCCTCAAATTCAGCATCATTCTTTGCCTGGATATAACTCTTAAATTCATCACCTGTATTACCTGACATAATAGGAATATTGGCATGCTTTCCTTCTGCAAATAATTTGTTCTGATTATCGGTAAGGAATTTGCCATCTATACAAGGACTGTAGAAGAAGTTGTTCTTTTCCCTGAACTCTCTGCCTTTATCAAGTACAAATACGGCATCCAGTTTTCGGGCTTCCTCAACAGTATTAACACCGAGAGTCTTTATGAATTTATCGCCCATTTCAGCTGCTTCGTCATAGGTCAAAGGATTGATGAAAAAGTCGTTATTATAAGGGAAACCTATAATACCGCTAAGGATAACTGCTTTCTGGAAAAGTCCCTGAGATGAGCCTGTTATATGCGAGAATACGCTTCCGCCACCTGCTGACTGACCCATAAGAGTTATGTTTTCAGGGTCACCGCCAAAAGCGGCGATATTACTTTTTACCCATTTTATACCTGCCTGCTGGTCAAGAAGACCGAAGTTTCCGGGTGCATCAGGCGCTTCTTTTTTTAGTTCCTCGTGAGCAAGAAAACCGAAAGCGTTGATTCTGTAGTTAACAGATACTACAACCACTCCTCTTTTTGCAATCTGCTCACCATTCATCTCCATCTCGCGAGGATAGCCCCACTGGAAACCGCCTCCGAAGAACCATATAAGAACAGGGAGTTTATCTGTATCGCTCTTGGCATTGGTCCATACATTAAGATACAGGCAGTCCTCATCTATCTCTATATCCGGATCAACATGCCATTCCCTATCGTAAAGACCTGTGCCATCTATACCGGGTGTATCCTGCATGGAGATAGGTGCAAAACGAGAGCAATCTCTTACTCCTTCCCAATTAGCTGCAGGCTGAGGTGCTCTCCATCTATTTTCTCCAACGGGCGGTGCTGCAAAAGGAATTCCTTTGAACACAGACACTCTGGCGTTATTACCTTGAATTCCGCGAACTGCTCCGTTTTCTGTAGAAACTGTCTTTAACATACAAATACCCCCAAGTAATATCATAAAATCTCAATTTAAATTATACAGAATCCAATGAAACAAGTTATTAGACAAAATCAAGAAAATAGGGGCACAAAATCGAGAAAAACCTCCTTACTTTTTGTAAAGAGGTTTTCTATATATCATGAAATATAAAAAAGTTATTTTATCATTATCATGCCGGCCATGGTTCCGCGCTTACCTTTTTGCGCACGATGCGAAAATAACACATCATTGTTACAGCATGTACAGAGTCCCGAAATACTGATATGTTCTGGAAGAATTCCCGAATACGCCAATGTGCCGAATATGATTCTGCTTAGATCTATATCAAACTTGTCATCATCTTTTTCAAAATACCAAGCATCATCAAGATAATCGAATTCCATAAACTCTTCATATACATCTCGACTGACTTCATAGCAACACATACCGATGCAGGGGCCAATGCCTGCATAGATGTCCTCGGGTTTGCTTCCATAGAGTTCCTGCATCTTTTCCACTACTTTTGCAGAGATTTCCTGAGCAGTTCCCTTCCATCCCGAATGTGCAATACCTATTGCTTTTTTCACAGGATCCGCAAAAAAGACAGGTACGCAATCCGCACATGTAACAGTAATTGCAAGATTCGGCTCGTTGGTTACGAGTGCATCCACATTGACATAGTTGAATGGCTTTAAGATACCGCAGCCTGCGTCTTCTCTTGTAGCCACATGAACATTATTGCCATGATTAAGATTACCTATTACAACATTTTCAAGCTTTATCCCAACCGCATCTGTGAAAAGCTCATAGTTTTTACGGATGTTCTCCTTGGAATCATCGGTCTTGATTCCCAGATTCATCGAAGAATAATACCCCTCGCTCACACCACCTTCTCTCGAAGAGAATGCATGCGTAATAAAATCCAACTGTTCAAAATCCGGAAATGTATAATACATTACTTCGTTGTTGTAATTCTCTTTCATTTATCCTCCCCAATAATAAGATTCTATTTATTTCGACTCTTATTTACTTTAATCAACTTAGATATACAAAACAGTATGCAAAAATATAATCCAAACGATGTACCCATCTGTGCTCTATAAGTAAAGAAATGATGTATGCATGAATGGCCACACATGAATTCATACCACACATAAGGATATATCATAACAACAGCTACGGGAATCAGTGTAAGTAATTTCTTCCTCTCCTCTTTTCTTGTTAAAACAACTGCTACCAAAGCAATCAATAACACAATTAGAAGAAATGTGAAATGCTTTAAAATGTATGGATGATTTATATTCGATATTAATACCTGCACTCTATCAATCTGGTATTCTTCGCTTCCTCCCATCCTGAACAAAGCTGTACTGAATACGTCGCCAAATATATCTCCGGGCAAAGTAATTCCTGCAATAATCCATTTGGCTATCCATGTTAATGCGTATCCTGATGCCCATGTAATGCTTAGTAAAATCGAGTTTGCCAGTGATTTTCCTAAAGCTTTACCCTCTTTTTGATCATATAGGATAACAATTAATAAAGGAATTGTTAGAGTTATCAGTGGAAATGTCAATAGATCGACATAGTTAATAATCGATCCTAATGCAAAGAACAACAAATACAAGAAAGTATCATTATTTTTGTGTTCAATCAAACATAATACTATTACTGCTACACCCATTAATAACGTGCAACTAAAAAACTGCAAGCTTCCGGCTGTATTAAATGTGTAATACTCGATTAAAGTTGCTCCAAACGCTAATGACGCCGCCCATCCGAATCTCTTGTATAACAAAAGAAGTCCTAATATCATCACAATCCCTAATGAGATTGCCAACACTTTTCTCAATTGAAATACATTAAAGATGTACAACAATGCTTTTAAAAAAATCGTATATCCATGCCAATACCTATAGTATCCGCCCATATATTGGCCTGCAACTATAGCCTGCTTATCGTTTATTAAGCTTTTTTCAATCATTATCCGATCTGTGTAATTATCCAATTTCACAGCTTCGTCTTGAAAGAAATAAATAGGATAATCCCCTTCTTCGGCAATAGCTTCGAAATAACTTAATCCATTACTGTCTATTCTATCGCTTCTAATGGCACATGACAGAGTAACTCCGCTTACATAGAGTACAAGGAGTATTATAAATTCTATCGATATAAATCCTATTCTTTTCAAAATATTCATAGTAAATACGTCCTTATAAAAGAAAATGCCCACAACACTTTTGTGTGTTTAGTGCAGGTCGGCAGCCGGACTCAGGCACCCTTGCGGCACCCGGAAGATTCCTCTTAGTGCTGCTTCGTTCCCGACCTGACACGGTTCGTGGATTTCCGTCGCGCAAGACCCAAACCCGGTCACCGACCTGCAACAAACACAAACATTGAAAGCTTGTGGGCAAGCAGGAATGTCATAATCTCTTATGACATTCCGTGCTATACGAGTATATTATAACCACTCTACATTGTCAATTATTACAGACCTGCGTTAAGGTATGCTTCCTGCTCAGGTGTAAGTTTATCGATATATTTTCCGAGGAAGTTAAGCTTACGTGTAGCTACATCATTGTCTACTTCCTTGGGAACATCTATAAGCATTGAACCAACCTGACCATTCTTTTCTACAAGATATTTTGCTGAAAGAGCCTGGATTGCGAAACTCATATCCATAATCTCTGCGGGATGTCCATCTCCTGCTGCAAGGTTAACAAGACGACCTTCTGCAAGTACGAATACCCACTGTCCTGTAGGAAGCTTGTAGCCCTGAATGTTCTTTCTCATTTCCTTAGACTCAACTGCATTCTTCTTAAGCCAAGCCATATCAATCTCACAGTCAAAATGACCTGCGTTACACATAATAGCGCCATCCTTGATAACTGCGAAATCTTCCTCATCTATAACCTTGTTACATCCTGTAACCGTAATGAAGAAATCGCCAACCTTGGCAGCTTCCTTCATAGGCATAACATCAAATCCATCCATTACAGCTTCGATAGCCTTAACGGGATCAACCTCAGTAACGATAACTCTTGCACCGAGTCCCTTGGCTCTCATTGCAGTACCCTTACCGCACCAACCGTAACCGGCAACAACTACTATCTTACCTGCAACGATTAAGTTGGTAGTTCTGTTGATACCATCCCATACGGACTGGCCTGTACCATAACGGTTATCAAAGAAATGCTTACAATCAGCATTGTTAACCTTAACCATGGGGAACTTAAGTTCTCCGGCCTTGTTCATGGCTTCAAGTCTGATGATACCTGTTGTTGTCTCCTCACATCCACCGATTACATTGGGAATGAGATCAACGAATTCTGTATGCATCATGTGTACGAGATCTCCGCCGTCATCAATAATGATGTTGGGGCCTATCTCAAGTACGCTTCTTATATGTCTGTTGTATTCTTCCTCATTGCAGTCATACCATGCATGAACTTCAATGCCCGACTTAACAAGTGCTGCTGCCACATCATCCTGAGTAGATAAAGGATTGGATCCTGTTACATACATATCCGCTCCACCGGCTTTTAATACCTTACAAAGATATGCTGTCTTAGCTTCAAGATGAACGGAGAGAGCTACCTTTTTTCCTGCAAAAGGCTTGGTCTTTTCGAATTCTCCTTCAAGGGTTCTAAGTAAATCACAGTTTCTCTTAACCCATTCAATCTTCTTTTCTCCACTTTCGTACAAATTGATGTCTCTGATTTCGCTTGCCACGCAATTTTCCTCCAATCATTTTTATACTTATTTAAATACTACAACCGTTACTCCAGCATCGCCTTCGCCCTGCTCAGCTAACTTAAACTCATCCACAAAATCAAGATGCCTTAGGTACTTATGAATGGCAGCCCTAAGTGCTCCCGTTCCCTTGCCGTGTACCACTCTGACACTGTGAAGGTGTGAGAGATACGCATCATCAAGATATTTATCGAGCTTGGCAACTGCCTCATCCGAATTAAGTCCCAAAAGATTAATCTCGGGAGATATCGATGCCGACTTGGAAAAACCGGATGCATAATTGGTCGTTCTGCTCGGCTCCTTGACTACCTCTTCTTTAGCATAGATTAGGTCATCCACGCCAACCTTGAACTCCATTATACCTGAAGCAATGGTAACTTTTCCCTTGGAATCAGGAAGTTTTTTAACATCTCCATCCATTCCCATTGATATGGAATGAACTCTGTCACCAATCTTGAGTGTATCCTTATTAACACGCTTACCGGTATTTTCAGGCTTCTTTTCTTCCTTCTTGATTCGGGAAGAATTGTCATCTATCTTCTTACGAAGTGCCGCTCTCTTTTTCTCCATCTCCTGAATGGAAGTGCCGGCATTATATAATCTGATTGCTTCGTCAGCTTCTTCTTTTGCATCCTCTAAGATGCTCTTGGCCTCTTCTCTGGCCTCACGAAGAATCTTTTCCCTGCTTTCCTTGGCACTCTCTTTATTCTTATCAAGCTCTTCCTTGAGCTTTTCAACTTCTGCACGAAGTCTCGCAGCCTCTTCACGGTCCTCTTCGATGCTTCTTCTGCTCTCTTCGAGATTCTTTAAGAGGTCTTCAAAATCCTCCCTCGAATCATCCATCTCCTGCTTGGCTCTCTCGATGATTCTCGTATCAAGACCAAGTTTTTCAGAGATTGCAAAAGCATTACTCTTGCCCGCGATACCTATATACAATCTATAAGTCGGAGAGAGTGTCTCAACATCAAACTCGCAACATGCATTCTCTACACCCTCGGTATTAAGAGCAAAAACCTTGAGCTCAGCATAGTGAGTCGTCAGCATAACCGTGGCTCTTTTTTCCATGAGCCTCGAGACGATTGCGATGGCAAGTGCCGCGCCCTCAGTGGGGTCGGTACCTGAACAAAGTTCATCAAAAAGGCATAGGCTATTGTGATTGGCTTCCTTAAGGATGGATACGATGCCTCGCATATGTCCTGAGAACGTGGATAAACTCTCTTCGATACTTTGCTCGTCGCCAATCTCCGCATAGATGTCTCTAAAAATTCTAAGTTTGCTTCCGGGTGCAGCAGGAATAAAAAGTCCCGACTGGCCCATCGCGCATAATAAACCAGTAGTCTTTAGGGATACTGTCTTACCACCCGTGTTGGGACCTGTAACTATTAGACAGGAATAATTTTCTCCTAAAAGAATATCTATGGGAACGACCTTGTTTTTATCGATAAAAGGATGTCTTGCCCTTTTTATATCCAAGTATTCGCCCGACTCGTAATCAGGAATTACGGCTTCTTGATCAATAGCAAGCTTCGCCTTGGCAAATATGAAATCAAGCTCGGATAAAACTTCCTGATTGGACTTGAGGTCCTCAAGATGAGTTGCTGCCTCTTTTGAGAGATTGTGAAGAATCCTGTTAATCTCCTCTCTCTCCTCAGCCTCAAGCTCTTGAATTCTGTTATTTAATTCCACGATTCCTTCGGGCTCGATAAAAAATGTCATGCCGCCCTTGGACTGATCGTGTACTATTCCTCGAACACTTCCCTTATATTCTGCCTTAACAGGGATACAGTATCTGTCATTTCGCATTGTAATGACTGCATCCTGAAGGTAAGTCCTGTAGGTGGAGTTAACCATCTTATTTAGGTCCGTATGTATACGGGATGCAGAAAGTCTTTTTTCCCTTCTTATATCCTTAAGAGCAGGTGACGCATCATCAGCTATCTCATCTTCCGTAACGATGATTCTTCTTATCTCACGGGATAATTCAGAGAGTTCAATCAAGGATTCGAATTTCTCTTTTAAAGAATCTTCTCTCTCAAGTGAGAGTCCTTCTTCCTTAGCTCTTGAAGCACATTCGCATGAGTCAGCTACCATTAGAAGCTCTGCCATATCAAGGCCTGCTTCCACGCTCATAGCCTTAAAGCACTCTGAGAGATTGCGGTTGCCTCCAAAAGACATTCTGGAGCCTGCAAGGGTACGCGCAAGCGCATCCGATGTATCTTGTAAACTGTTTAAAATGGCCTCTCTATTCCGATGTGGATGCAGAGAGGCGCATTTACTCTTACCGAGTTCGCTCGAAGCTTTCTCGGTAAGCAACTTTATTAATTTGTCATACTCTAGTATTTCAAGTGTTTTTTTATTCATTATTTGGTGAAAAATCTGTAATTAAACTCGGCGTTGTTCTTGCCTCTGTATGCACCCTTAACGATGAGTGCGTACTTCTCGCCGTAGAAAATGATATTCATTACATCGCTCTCGGGAGCTTTTCTAATCTCTACGGTTACTTCCTCATCCCAGATTTCAGCAGGAAGCTTCTTTAACAAAACGCCCTTAACATATCCGTCTACTTTATTTTCCATGAGGCACTGTGTATCCTGCTTCTGCTCCTTGAAGTGTACAATGAGCTTCTGCTCCTGGATTGTTGATACACATGTAGCTTTCTTAAAATAACTGCCAACTATTTCATATATAGCATATTCGAATGCTGTCTGGTTGGAAGTGAATGTCATCTTTTGCATTAAGGTTTCCCCCTTTATCTAAGTCGTTTTGTAATCTCTTCACATTTGTTGTAAATTGCATCAACATCTATTGTATCACTAAATCGTCCGTCTTTGAACAAAATCTTGCCATTTATCATGGTCATTTTGATATTTGTCTTGGAACCGCTGTATACAATATTCTTGGAAATATTGAGAATCGGTCGCATATTGGGCTGATATAGATCAATCATTATGATGTCAGCAAGCTTTCCGACTGCTAGCGCATCGTTATCAACAAGCTCCATCGCATGAGCACCGTTAACACAGGCCATCTTAAGTACTTCCATGGCATCAACCGCCTTGGGATCATTGTCCTTAATCTTGGCAAGTGCTGTAACCAAAAACATCTCTCTGAAAAAGTCCAAGCAGTTATTGGAAGAAGGGCCGTCCGTTCCGATTGCTACCTCAATTCCTTTTTCAAGATACTTGCTAATCGGAGCTATACCGCTTGCAAGCTTGGCGTTGGATGCGGGATTGGTAATTATCCTTAATCCCCTCTTTTTCATAATCTCCATATCAGCATCGTCGCACCATACTCCATGGTATATTCCTCCGCCAAAATCCCAAAGGCCGAGGCTGTCAAAGAGTGCCATGGGAGTCATGCCATATCTTTTTATGCACTCCTCATGCTCTGTCTTGGTCTCAGACATATGTGTGTAAAGCGGAGCCTTGTACTTATGAATGAGTTCCGATACTGACTCGAGTAACTCCTTATCGCAGGTATACTCTGCGTGAACTCCCATCAGGAATCCAACGAGGTCGCTCTTACCATTGAGTTCGTTGTATCTTCTTTCCAACACCTCAAGAGTAGGGCCGAATTTATTAAGTCCCGATACCATCTGACAACGCATACCGAATTCTTCGGATGCATCAAATATTGATTCGGGTGTTAAGTACATATCCGCGCATGCTGTAATACCTGAAGTAAGATACTCAAGGTACGCAAGCTTGGTAAGCCAGTACACGTCTTCAGCTGTCATCTTGGCTTCCCTCGGGAATATCTCATTATTAAGCCAATCCTGAAGGTTAAGGTCGTCTGCCAATGAACGAAATGCTGTCATTCCGGAGTGTGTATGCGCATTCTTAAATCCGGGAAGAAGTACATTGCCCTCGCAATCAATCTCCTTATCAAAAGAAGATGCCTTGCTTCCTACCGACTTGGAATCGTCAGCATAATTACCTATATAAGTAATCTTGTTATCCGTAACCTGTATCTCTCCATCAAAAATATCCTGATTGTCTATCATTGACAGAATCTTGGCATTATAGAGTCTTGTTGTCATCTTTTCTCCCTTACTACACAATCCGAGTTCTAATATGTCTCCCAGAGATTAGCTTCGTCAGCTTTTTTAACAAAAGTATATTTATCTCCGTTACTAATATATGTCCATGTGGTCTTGGTAAACTCTACCACGGCCTTGTCTCCATCTCTGGTTATCACACCTTCCATTGGATTTCCATTCGGATCTGTTACAGAGAATACTATCTTGTCTTCCTGTAATTCGCCGATACCGTCATCCAATGAACAAAGTCTGAAGATGCTTATCTGAATATCGAACTTTCCATCACTTCTTTTGGCAATCTCAAGACTGGGATCCTTATTATCATCTACATATTCACCAATAAAAGTAGCCTCTGTATCACCGTTAACATCATTGCTTACAGCATTACCGCTTAAATCTTTCCAGTCGGGTTCTTTTCCGTTTTTAATCTTGCTGTCAAGACCGATGTTCTTTTCATGCTCATCAATCATCTTGTTAACTTCGGCCTGCGAATAATATTTTATACCCTTTGCATCAAGGATTGCTTTTACGTTGCCCGAAGGAGCTGCGTCTTTTCCATCCTGATCTTCGAATGCATATACATTCTTTGCAAGACGCTCATTATATTCCTTGTCAAACTTATCCTGCATCTGTTGAATATAATCCTGAGATGCTGTCTCGTAATCATACTCCGGATACTGAACATGCTCTTCGAAGTTATAGATTAATGCATTGTAGTAATTACTTTCAGGTGAAAAGTTCTCCTCATACAAGCCTTCTCTTAATGATTCGGGAAGGCAATACTTTGGAATCAT
>JAEEQX010000117.1 GCA_016285575.1 Lachnospiraceae bacterium | reverse complement strand
TCAAACAAATCTCCTGCTATGAGAATTGTCGATACAGACAAACTTTGCGCATTATCACATAGACGAGCAAAGTTAAGTAATATCTCATTGCGTCTTTCTCTTGCTCTATCGTTATCCAGATTGGCCATCATCGCGGAATCCAAATGCAGGTCCGCTGTATGTATAATCTTCATATCTATTCCTTTTTTATTATTCTTAATTCAAAAACTTACACATGTAAGTATATCAAAGTACGGGTATTGAGAGAATATTTTCAAAGATAAAAATGTGTAGAAAAAATGGGGTAAATTTCGTTGACTTTATTATGAGAGATTATATAATGTACTTAAGAGGGTGCTACCAGTAGACGGTTGCCCGGTTAATTATTTAGTTAAAATAACTGCCGTGCGGGGCGGTTATTTTTTTGTGTGATTATATATTAACTCGAATACCTTGATACCGAGCATAACCAAAGCGATAATGAATAATCCTATTTGGATTAACTCCGAATAAGAAACCATATGGCATCCCCTCCTTTCCCCAGATTGGAGGGCACAAATCCCTCCGAGGAGGGCAACCGCCTACCGTTATTGGTAGCACTAAGCCAATAATATCACTTATACAGTTCTTTGTAAATAATTACCTGTTTCTTTTAATTTCATTGTGCATTATGCATAATTCGGCACCTTGAATTTGAGCATCAGAGTATCAAGGTAATATTGTGTTTTAATCATCCGCTTAGCAATTATCTGTTATATAATAAAGGTATGAAACTTACGATAACAAACGATTTTGATCTTAATAAAATAGCCGACAGCGGGCAGTGTTTTAGATTCAATCAGATTAATGATAATCTATATCAAACTATTTTTGATGGAAAAGTTCTCCGTATAAAAGAACTTGGAAATAATACATATGATTTCGACTGCAGCAAGAAAGAGTTTGAAACAATCTGGAAGAAGTATTTTGATCTTGATACGGACTATGCTCAGATACGAAAGAACATGCAGGGCAATAAGTTCTTAAAAGAATGTGCTTCATTCGGTGAGGGAATTAGGATACTCAATCAAGATAAGTGGGAGATGTTAATCTCATTTATCATCTCACAGAGGAAAAGTATACCCGCAATCAAAACTTCTATTGAGAGATTGTGCGAGGCGTGCGGAGACAAGATTGACGATGAGAATTATGCATTTCCGTCTCCTGTTCAGATAGTATCATGCAAAGCAAGCAAGCTTGAAGCCTGCGGACTCGGATACAGACTGCCATATATATTGAACGCCGCAAAAATGATGTATGAAAATCCTCATCTACTCGAAGATCTGGATAAAAAAACTTGCGGAAAAAATATCACTGATACTAATGATGAATTATTGCTGGACGAACTGAAAAAGCTTCATGGAGTTGGAGATAAAGTGGCTTCTTGCGTAGCACTCTTTGGATTCCATAGACTTAATTTCTTTCCTAAGGATGTGTGGATTAATCGCGCTCTCGCAGATAAGTTTCCGAATGGATATGATTATGAAAAATATGCTCCTTATAACGGAGTAGTGCAACAGTATATTTTCTATGCGTATAGAACGGTAAATAAGTAATTAGATGAACATTTTCGACGGCATATAGATGTCTCTAGATTCGTCGTATGAATATACTGCAACAAATTGGCCGGATGCGTTATAGACTCTAAATAGATTGTCTTCTTTTATGTATTGATTGTTGTCAGAATCCTTTTCTAAATCTTCTAACCTAACATATTCTTTCAGTAAAGGATTTCCATTATCGATAAACTTGGCATATTCAGGAAGCACATGAAGTGCTTTTTTATCTTTGAATACTTCGCTTGTTTCAAGTACGAGTTCGTCAATCTTATCTTCCTTAGCAAACCTCTCGATATCCGACAGTTTCAATGCATTATCTATCGTGAAGAATGATACTGCTGTTCTCGTAAGATGATCCATGCAAGCACCCACCCCAAGTTTTTCTCCTATGTCTCTACATAACGATCTCACATAAGTTCCCTTGGAACACTTCACGCGAAATGTTACATACGGCATATCAATTTCCTTAATCTCGATATCATATATCTTGATGTCTCTTGCTTCTCTCTCAATCTCAATTCCTTGGCGAGCAAGTTCGTAAAGTTTCTTACCGTCTTTTTTTAGAGCTGAATACATAGGAGGAACCTGTTTAATGTCTCCTACGAAGGAATTTATTACTCGCTTAATATCTTCGTCTGTTATAGTGGGGTTTTCTCCTGATTCGCCAACAGACAAATAATCAAATGTGGCTTTCTTTATTACATTCCCAGTTGTATCTTCTGTATCAGTGGTCGTACCAAGAAGCATACGACATACATATTCTTTATCCTTATCTTCAAGAAAAGTACATAATTTAGTAGCATTTCCGAGGCATACCATAAGAACACCCTCAGCCTGCGGGTCGAGGGTTCCTGTATGTCCTATTTTCTTTTGTTTAAGTATACCACGAAGCACTGCTACTACATCCATTGATGTGAAGCCCGGCTCCTTGTATACATTAATCAAACCATTATACATAAAAAGCTACAATCCTATTTTACAATTCTCTTATAAATTATTTTATCAAATCTTATTTCTAAATATATTTACTATATAGTAGTATCGATAACTAGTTCTATTTATTACTTATTCAAAATAGGCTTCATACTACGCTCGAGTATTCCGGTTATGAATGCGATTGTCATACCGTAATTGGTAATCGGAACTCCTGCCTCTTTAGCAAGGCTTATTCTTGCTTTCATCTCTTTCTCATTGAGCATACATCCGCCACAATGAATAATTACTTTATACTTAGACAAGTCAGAAGGATATTCTGTTCCCTGCGTGAAATCAATTTGAACATTAGCTTTCTTTCTAAGCATTGCAGGAATCTTTTCTGTTCCGATATCACCGCACTGTCTGTGATGAGTACAGCCCTCAGCTATTAATACGTAATCGCCATCTCTTAGATTTCTAACAGCATCTACTCCTGCAAGCTGATGTTCAAGTTCACCCTTATATCTTGAGAAAAGAATGGAAAAAGATGTTAGCGGAATATTATCCGGTACTATCTCTCCAACCTTCTTGAATGCCTGGCTATCTGTGATAACAAGTTTAATATCACTCGCATATTTATCAATAACACTCTGTAATTCGCTATCGCGACATACGATAGGGATTGCGCCATGATCAAGCAAATCTCTGATAGTCTGCTGCTGAGGTAATATAAGCCTTCCCTTTGGTGCTGCTTTATCGATAGGCACAACAAGTACAACTATATCTCCTGCATTAATCAAGTCTCCGACAAGTACTTTACCATTGTCGGAATCCTCGTTAAGAAGAGCTGCAATCTTTTCCTTGAGTTCATGAATTCCCTCTTTGGTAGTTGCACTCGCTTTCATAACAGTGTAACCGGAATTCTTAACCAAACCATTATCCGAAATGGAATCACTGATATTTGATTCTGATATGTCCGATTTATTGGACACTATAATTGCAGGTATTTTTCTCTCTGCAATATTGGATAAGATATCTTCATCTGCTTTTGAAAAGCCCTTACTTGAATCAACAACCAATATTGCAAGATCAGTTTTTCTGAGAACTCCAACTGCCTTCTCAATACGCATCTTACCGAGGTCTCCTACATCGTCAAGGCCGGGAGTATCTATAACCACAACAGGTCCGGCAGGAAGAAGTTCCATTGCTTTATAAACCGGATCTGTAGTAGTACCCAATACATCGGATACTATTGCAAAGTTCTGTCCTGTCACTGCATTGAGAAGACTACTCTTGCCCGCGTTA
>JAEEQX010000034.1 GCA_016285575.1 Lachnospiraceae bacterium | reverse complement strand
TGGCTGCATTGAAATCAAGAGATATATTATCAAAAACTATGTTGTAGAAATTCGCGTTAATTCCAGTCTTGTATGATGCGAGATATACATAGCATCTGTTGCCCCACTCGTCGTAATACGCTCTATAGTAATCGCTCTTAGCAAGTTCATCTGACATAATCTGTCTAAACTCATGCTTGTAATTCACATCGTAATTATTCGAATATGCATCAAGGCAATAGAAGCCATTGTATGCTGCTGATGAAGGATATAAGCCGAGACTGATTACTCTATAATTACTCTTATCGCGACCTATTAGTTCATCAACTTGTTTGAACAAGTCTTCAGAAAAATACTGAGAAAACGATACCTGTTTGTACTCGCTTCCCTTAATCATACGCATAAATGTAGTCTTGTTATCACTCTTATATGCAAGCACTATAAATATAGCAAAGCATACGAGAGTTCCTATTCCGGATGCGAATACTTTTATCCACTTTTTATCTGACTTGTTAACAAGTGTAACGTATAATAAGTCGATTACTTCTGCCAAAAGAAGTGCCCATGCAACAGGGAGCATCCATGATATTCTCTCAAAACTAAAATCATGTAACACCCCGCTGGAATTGTTTCTAATATCAACAACAAACGGAAGGTTATATAGCAAAATCATTACTAAGGCAGTTGCAATAAAACAAACCACTGCTAATATATTCTTCCACTTGGCACTTAACGATTCTACGGATTCTTTTAATTCTTTCTTTCCTCTAGCTATATATATTACTGCGCATATCGCGATTGTAATCAAAGCAAATGGAAGGATAATCTTCTGACAAAACGGAGTGTAATAATCTCCACCGAGAAGGTAGATTTTCAAAACATCAAAAAGACTCCTCTTTGCAATTACAATCTCTGACTTATGAGATACGAAACTGCTGCCCGTAATCAATTGACTGATAAGTGGAATGTTGGTAAGAGCATATATCAATATCAATATGCCTTCTGCACCTAATAGTTTGATTAATGCTTCTCTCTTTTTGAAAATGCAAATGATTGATACGATAGCTATTGAAACTATGATTCCAAATCCAACCAACGCAAGTGACGAAGTAAATGCATAAAATGCTGTTAGTATATAAGCAGCTATTATCTCTGCTTTTGATGATTCTTTATCCAAGAATACAAATACTGCATACCATACAAAAGCCTGTCCGGATATGCATAATCCGTACACAGGATAGTAAGGCGTCATCATAAAAGCAAGGCCTACGATAAGACCTATCCAGTTTTTGTTAGTGACTTTTTTCGTAAGAAGATATACAGATAAAAAAGCTGATATCTTGGTAATAACAAGCATCCACATAAAAGCAGTGAAAGGTGTGAATATTTTAAACAGTAATACGAACGCAGGCGCAGGAGACATCATACCTGCTACCGGAATTCCGTTCATTAATTCGGGATAGACATCGAGATATTCAAAAAGATGTTTTGCGTTAAGGATGTAAGTGATGAGTTCTCCATCCAATTGATCGTTATAAGTAATAATGGATTTATCACCCATTACAAAAAAAGGAATCAAAGTCAATAGGCATAAAAAGATTCCGGAAGCAATATATAATATATTAAGTTTTAATCCGTTTTTGTCTTTTGCGTTTTCCATTATTTCTTATAATTCAAAATACTTATATATTGTTTTTCAATTAAAACTGTGAGTTAGTCTCTATCCGAATTCTTGGAACCCATACTCATCTTTCCTGCCAATGTTCCTATACTTATTGCTGCGTAGATTAATAACATCTGAGCATACGGGAATATGTATCTGCTGTTAGCTTCCCAAATAATATGGAACAAAAATCCACCTGTTACAACTATTAAAAGAAGTGAATCAATCTGTAAATCTCTTTTCTTTCCTTTTAATGCAGATACCAGAAAAGCAACTGCCCACAAGAGCGCACCCAAATAAATGAGATTCTGATATATATTACATATCTCAATGTATGCGTTGTATAAATTACCTTCATATACGGATACGAAGAACTTGCTTCTTCCTCCGTACTCAGCATATGTTGCCTGGCACGATGCATATGTGGGGTCAGCCCACTGAGTAAGTATTTTACCCTTATAAAACTTATAACACTCCGAAGGATTGCTCTTAAAGTATTCGGTTCTTTCTTTTATTGCAGCCTTGCTAACTTCATTGGCTTTCGCCGCATCCATTCCTGCTTCAGTATATGTATCATAATTGAAACCGTTATACCATCCGGGGCCTCTACCACCCTCTTGCATAGCCATAGCAAAATACGATGTGGCTGTTACTCCATCATTAACTTGACTGCCTGTCTTATTCTCATACATCTTCAATGTGAGAGGAATTACAAGGAAGCAACAAGCACCGCATATGATTGCAAAAAGAAGTACGTCCGCTCTCTTACTCTCTAAGAAGACAAGAATACAAACTATCAAAACAGCAATTATGAATATCAATGAATTCTTTCTAATCCATACCGCTGCTACGAACATTGCTAGTGAAAGAACCATGTTAAGAGGTGCTATACCTTTTTCTTTTACGTACTTCGTGAAAAAGTATATCGCACCCAAAAGAAGTGCTATCGAAGGAATCTCACCGTATATGAATGAGGAATACATGATAAACGGAAGATTAATCATCGACAGAATTATATATGTCATTGTAACTTTATTATCATTTTGAAGTTCTCTGATTAAGAGGCATCCAAATACAAACGATGCACAGTTTAAAAGCACATACAATATCTTAATCGCATGATAATATGCAAATGTATAAGGCAGAATCTTAAGAATCTTGATAAGCATTCCAAGGAATGTAGTGAGACCAATCTGTTGGGGATAATATGAAAGATACGACTCTGTTGGATTGATGAATGAGAGATCATTATTGGCAAACATCTCACCCATTCTATATACGGTAAGCGCATCCGCACCCGGAACTGATCTTCCAAAAAATATCATGATTGCTCCGGCTACTATGTACCATACAATACCGGCTATAAACATCTTATTGATATTCTTCTCACTTGATAAGAATAGAACCAATAGCACTATTGAAATAACAACCACTCCTGTAAGAAGGCTTGTAAGCATAATATTGTCTGCTTTCTCAAGCATCATCTGAGCTGCCATATTATCTGCATATGTAGTCTTAGTGAATGCACCAAAAGCACACACGCCTAGAATAAGCGTGCCTATAATAACCGCCAATATCGTAAGGACTTTTGAAATTGTGCCTAATTGATTAGTACTATCCTTCATTAGCTTCTCCGTGGCCTCTTGTTAATAGTCCTATAAAAGGTACACATAACATAATAGGGTATATGTATCTTAATTGTACCGTCGGTCCAAAAAACATAGTTAGATAATATCCGCATATTAGTGAAAACGGAATTATCGACACATATCTTTTTCTACTGAATACATATAAAATTGCTACTGCGGCAATCCATAAGTAAAGACCGGGCATAAAAATGTATCTGATAAAAGGTACATTAAGGTAATCATTGTTTCCGGCAAAATTCTCAAGAACTGAATATAAACTTTCCCATTTACTATCTTTTCGAAGCCCACTGTTTTTTAGTGACCACTCAGCCCATGCCGTCTGAATGTATCCTACTCCTTTTTTACCTGATACTTCATTGATATGAGCGTGTGATTCGTCTCCTATATCAAGAAAACCTGCGTTCTCTGCAAGGAATGCATTGATATATTCGCCGGGATATTTTCTAAAGAGTTTGAAGTATACTTTAACAAATTCTTTAGTATGATATCTAACTACATAAGTGTTTACATTTCTTTTAACAGGATCGGATATATCCTGTCTGTAATTATCAGCCGCACCATTTAATATGAATTCGTTGATTAGTCCAAGTGACTCATTATCCAATTCATTCGAGTGATACTTATACACTCTTGCTATCTGCTGAATAGGAATGCTTAACATCTCTCTTCTATCACCCTGACTTGCGCCGAGAGACTTGGATATAACAAGCAATGAGATAATAGCAATACACATAGAAGCCATGCATACTATAAGAGGTCTTTCATAGTGAATACGTATCTTCTTTTTCTCATCTGCTTTTCTGTTCTTTATTCTTATGATGCTCTCTCTTATCTCAAATACAAGCATGGCAATTATCATAAGAGCGAGTGCATATTTTCCGTTATTTCTTAGAACACATATTCCAAATACACCAATAAAAAGAAGAATATCGTTTAATATCTTTTTAGCAATATTAGGGCCCGCATCTAATTGAAGACTTACGTATTCAGAAAATGAAACTACAGTTAATAAAAACGCTGCCGAAAACAATATGTCTTTGGTAACCGTAACTGACATATATCCGTTAATCGGAAAGAATGCCATAACAATCATCACAACTATCGCCGGTATGCTTCCTACTCTGGCATATAACACCGCTGTCGCATAAGCTATGACTGCTGCAAGAATTATACACTGAAATATGCAGTACAATGCTATACCTGTATTAACGTTTGAAAACAATTTGTTTCCGATTGTCATAAATAATCTTATAAGTAATGTATGCATCAATGGATGATGCTCGTTGTACGCTCCACTTGCTATCTGCTCTATCTGAACATATGAATCATACGACAGGATGCCGGGATAATATGCCAAGAAATAAGGTATCCAGCACACAATATCTACAACAAGCGATATGGCAAAAAAGACTCCTTTGGGGCGTCTTTTATCAGTCAATGATTTGGTATTATCAAACTTTTGAATAGGCAAAAGAAGAGCATACACAATAAAACCTATGATAATACCCAATATCACAGATAATAATGTGTTCTTAACTAAAAATGCTGTATTCCATTCAAGCGTCTTATATATGGTAAGCGTTCTAACTGCATTGGTGAGGAATAAGAATATTATTCCAAGTACACAATAAGGTACGCTTGCCTTAATATGCTTTTTCACTTATCTATTCCTAATTCTCGCATTTAAAAAACGGCACACGCCATTAAGCTGATTGCTTTATGAAGGCGGTGCCGCTTACTTTTTATATGAGTATCTCTAGGTACCCTCCTCATTACAGCAACATATATATTATACCATAAGACGCTGTAAAGGGGGTTAACTAATTGATTGTCAGTGAATTACTCTAATTCATCCCAAGGCTTAGGATCGTACTTGTTGTCCTTAATCTTAATACTCTCTACAATCGAGAAGATGATACCGAAGAGAACAACTACTGCAGATACTGCCCAACCAAGTACGATGTTAGCTGTAAGTGAATAGCCATCTGCTGCGCCGTATACGCCCTGGTGCTTAAAGATAAGTGTGTACATATTCCAGCAGAAGAAACCAATCAAAAGTACGGGAGCAATAACTCTAACCGAAACGAAGAACCAGATTTTGTTCATCTTGAACTTATTGGTATTCTTATTAATCTCATCGAGAATCTTGCCTGTCTTGAAGAACCAGCCAACTGCAACTGTCTCAAGGATACCGATGAATACGAGGTTGATATTGTTAGCATAGTAGTCAACGATATCGAGGCATGCAAGACCTGCGCCTGTTACGAAAATAAGCGATATTGCACTTGCAATAAGACAGATAACAATCGTAGTGCTTTTTGCATTAATCTTGAACTTATCGGAAATTGATGCCGATACACCTTCTACGATAGAGAAAGCGGAGTCAATAGCAAGAGTACATAAGCAGAAGTAGAAGATAAATGCGAATATCGCATTGAATACTCCGCTTCCTGTAAGCTTAACCATCGCCTGAGGATATATGATGAACGCTGTTGCAACACCTGATGTAGACATGTTGTCGAGCATTCCAACACCACCCATTGTAGTGAACATTACGACACTTGAAAGGAGGCTGACTGCAAGATCTGAGAATGCAATGATAACCGCATCTCTTGCAATATTGGATGTCTTGGGAAGGTATGAACCATAAGCAAACATGATTGCCATCATAATTGAGAGTGAGTAGAATACCTGTCCAACTGCATCAATCCATACATCTGCTGTAGCAAGCTGAGTTAAGTCAGGTGTAACCATCTTTACAAGGCCTGCCATTCCGCCCGGCATAAAGATACCTTTAACTGCCATGATAATAAGACATACAACAGGTGCAAATACTGTGAACTTTACAACCTTGGATACTGAGCTTGCACCGTTTCTAATGCAAAGATAGATAAATACCCATGCTACAACAAGAGCAATAAGTGCGGGTGTTGATGTTGACCAAAATCCCTCTGTAGTACCTGTTGTCTGGATAGTCTCAAGCCATACTTTTCCTGCTGCTTCGGGATCTCCTGTTAAGGAACCGAATCTGGGTGAGATCATCGCCATTAGGATTACCCATCCAAATACAACTGCGTAGTATGTAACGATAACGAACGCGTTAACCGTTGCCGACCAACCTATCCACTGGAACTTCTTATTAAGTGAACCGATAGCATGGATTGCACCACACTGAGTTCTACGTCCAATGGAAATCTCCATCATTAATAAAGGAATACCCATTACAAGCATCATCAAAATATATACAAAGATGAATGTTCCTCCTCCGTATTTTGCAGCAAGTCCAGGGAAACGCCAAGCGTTACCAAGACCTACGGCGGAGCCTACAGACGCGAGAATGAATGTAAAACTGGAATTCCACTGTCCTCTTTTTTCCTGTGCCATATAAATATCTCCTATGAATAATACTTAATCACATTTTGCCACTTATGATATCATTATCAAAAACAAAAATGAGAGGTATCCTAGTTTCTTGTTACAACCATAATTGAACAATTATTAACTAGTGACACCTCTATCATTATATTTTAATTATTGTATTTTTCAAGCCTTGTTGATGCGATTATCCTTTTAATAAGGCGCTTATATCCATTACGCTAAATTTTCTGATCTTCTCATACTTGGACAGATTGTCGTTAACCTTATCGATTACTGCATCCCAATCGCCCTCAATATCCTTCTTATCTTTAACGAAGATATCGCAAGTTAATTGTTCATCACGTACGTATACTTTTACTGACTGGATTCGCTCATCTGCTTCTTTTACCTTGTCAGCGATACGCTTGGAAGATACATTTTCGCCGTTAATCAAAACGATCATTGTATCCTTTCTGCCCTTAACATATACCTTGTTATCTACAATCTTGCCAAGGTCTCCTGTTAAGAAGTATCCGTCTTCATCGAATACTCTCTTGGTTATCTCTTCATCTCCATAGTAACCATGGAATACATTGGGTCCCTTGATTGCAAGTTCACCGATTCCGTTCTCGTCGGGATCCTTAACCTTGGCGTCGACATACTCAAGAAGAGTTCCTGCTGAATCCATATCGGTAACGTTAGGATAATCAATTGAAAATCCGGATGCTGTCTCTGAAAGCGCATATGCGTTCATCAAGTACATACCTTCATCCATGTATACCTGTCTAATATCATGAGGAAGATTTGATCCACCTACAAAGAGATACTTAAGTCTTCCGCCTAGAAGCATCTTGATAGGAACATTATACGCCTTGGCACCCTCGTAGAATCTTATGTATACAAGAGGCACTGCACAGAATACCGTGGGTTTAACCATTGCCATCTCCTGAGCCATCTTGGTCATATCTCCTGCCAAATATACCTTGTAACCGAATACCAATGAGTATAGGAAGTTAAAGATTGATCCGTATGTATGATTAAGCGGAAGGAAGAGGTAGCAAACATCATTCTCATCAACTTCAATTCTCTTAGCGAGTGCTTCATAACTTGCATATATATTTTTGATGGAAAGCATTACTGCCTTGGGGAAAGATGTGGAGCCACTTGTAAATACAATCTTAGCAGGTGCATCCTCATCAACAGGTTCAAGTGTGAATAAACCATTTAATGATTTCTTACCTTCCTCAAGTAAGTTATCGAATTCTTCTTCGATACAGATAAACTTAACATTGGGATATTTAGATCTAACTTCATCTACTTTATCTTCCAACGCCTTGCTGTATAAAAGGCACTGAAGCTCACATTTTCTAAGTGAATAGTCAAGGTTATCACCTTTCCAATCCTTGGATAATCCAACACTTAATCCGACGTAGTTCATTATGGCTACATCCGCAATCATCCAAGCCAATGAGTTGGGGGAATATATACCGATATTCTTACCCTTATATCCATTACTAACAAAATACGATGCGAGGTAATTAACCTTTTCAATAAACTCGCCAAAAGTAATACCTGCATATTGGCCGTCCTTCATCTCAAAGAGGTAATCATTCTTATTCCATTTCTCATAATCTGCTCTTAATAATTCTTCAAGTTTATTCATTTTATTCACCTATTCTCCTTTCCAAAAGAACATATTCGTATACATCTGTTACATCATCTTTTGCATATGTCTGAGTAATCTTACCATCTCTCATAAGCGCTCCGATGCTTGGAAGACCGCTTGCCATAAGCTCCTTCATTACAGAGTATACAAGCGCTTTTCCAAGTCCCCTGTGCGCTTGATCAACTCCCATATATAACATTACATATCTCTTAGGATTCTTCTTGGTTGATAAGATCTTAGCTATATTTATCGGATTGGATGTGTGATATACAAGGTTATTATAGTCAGGAATCGATACGTAAAATCCAACCGCTTTGCCATTATAATATGCCATCTTGGTCATGCTCATATTCATTATCTGCTTATAACTGTTAAATAGTTCGCAGAAGTCTTCTTTTTGAACATTCTTAAAAATAGGAAAGTCACTGTAAAGATCTGTAACAAGTCTGTAAACATCTTCGATGGCCTGCTCGAATTCTTCTTCCTTGGGACTGCGAATCTCGTATCCGTTTTTCTCGAATTCAGCGAATCTGTCTTCGTAAAGTTTATTCTCATAACTCTCGTCAACTGATCTGAAAGAGTTGGATATATAATGCTCGATTACATTAAATCCATTGTCTTTGAAAAGATCAAAATAGTAATCCTTGTTATAAGGCTCACCTGTATAAGGACGCTCAAACTTATTAATCTTCAAACGATACTTAATCCAGAACGATGCATCCACAGGTCCTTGAATAGTTGTGTATTCATTTTTACTTGCAAACTCATATGCACTATCAAAAAGGAATTTTGCAACGTCTTTGTCGTTAACACATTCAAAAAAACCAAGATACGCTGTCGTATCTCCTTCATAAGTAGTGATACAAAAACGGCCCTTAGCCTTATCCTTGTCATCATACACAAGGAACTTGTCGAGTTTAAAATATTTACTCAACGGATGCTCTCCAAGAAGAATCTTCTTCATGGTGCCGGGATCTTCCATATTGTCATCCGCATCATAAATAACCGATGCAAGTTTGACAAAATCCTTAACGTATTTTTCTTCATTTTCAAACTTAACTAGTTTCATTCCAATCCCCTCTTTATTATTTCTATTTTTCCATTATCTCCGTTCATTCTAATCATGTCACCGCTTCGAATGGTAAGCATTAGATCCTTAACGCCAACTATCGAAGGAAGTTTTAATTCTCTCGAAATAATAGCCGTATGTGACAGTAGCGAACCCTTCTCTGATATGACTCCCTTAGCTGATGTAAGTAAAAATACCCATCCCGGATCGGTCATCTTTGTTATCAAAATCTTGTCTTTAACATCCAATGCATCATTAACATTATTGATAACTAGCGCTTCTCCCTCAGCTATTCCGGCAGAACAAGGAACACCTTGTAATTCATTGTCACTGAGAGTCTTTTTATATGCATTAACTCGAGCATGATTCTTATTAAATTCTTTTTCTGAAAAGATAAGTCTTGAGTATGCAGGAAGTTCTCTGTATAACTTGTATTCTTCCTTGCGTGAATTAACCTTATCTTTCATGTCAGCAGGAGTGGTCGCAAGAGATAATACTTCATCAACCGTTAGGTAATAAATTTCATCTTCTTTTTCTATGTATCCTGCTTCCTTATATCTAACACCAAGCGTATCTATAATTAGTCTTACAATGCCATATATACGACTTCTGTTAAGTCTTGATATCTCGCGATTGTATATGCCAAGTGAACTTCTTTTAACAAAAGCTCTCGTTATTGCATCATACTTTTCTTCGCTCTTTTTTTCTCTTGAAAAGCTTTCGTAAGTCTCCTTCAAGCGAACTAAATCTTTTCTGTATTCTTCTATTCTTCTATCCAATAATTCGGGATTACTTCTAAAAGTTCTGCTCTCAAGTTTCAATTCTTCGAGATTACGATCTCCGTACTTTTTGATGTATTCCGTCTTTTCTTTTTGATAGTCCGCCTCGTTAAGTTCGTCCTTTTTAAGAGCAAGTGCGATTATCTCTTTTACAGGTTTCATACTCTCTATATCGGAGATACCGCTTATATAATCGTTAATCTCTTTATCACTTCGACCGTACTTCTTTTTCATACGCGACTTAACAAGTGCTGTAAAAAGAAACGAGTACATGTCATTAACGAGAGTTATATCCCAACACGCAAAAAGTTTATCCTTTATATCATTAAACATTGATACAAGTTCTTCAGGACTTAAATTCTCGTTATACTTATTATAAAAATCTTCGTTAATTACAAGAAACTTATCATTAAGTTTTCGCATGTTTCTCGGTGCACTTAATAACTCATATAGCGAGTTGATATAAGTCATCTTTTGAACGAAGAAATTAACATTCTTTTCTTTGGAACTTACACTCTTATTTCTTACTCCAAGCATCTCCTGCCATACAGGAATAATCTTGTTGGAAAAAGGCAAGAATTTTAGTACTGTATACCAGTTGCTTATCTTATAATACACGCGACCGTTAACGTGCCCTGTCATATTCAAAAATACATCTTCGTGTTTTGACAGTTCTTTTTTGTTTTTAAGAATACGCGCACATACACCTCTGAATACTCCGCTATATACTAAATCAACAAAAGATGTAGTAAGCGGTAATGAGATTCCCGGATAACTCTCAACAATATTGCTGTTATCAAGAACAAGCGGATTATCAGAATTAAGAGTTGTAATTGCTCGTGCTTGAAGTATGAATATCTCTTCATCTTTTATCGCGAATTCTATATCGAGATATTCTCCGAAAAGTTCCTTAATCTTTTCTGATATATCAATTAATTCTTCTATCTTTTCAGGCGATAAAAGATCTTCTTTTCCTTCGAAGTAAAAATTTCTGTCCGTTAGATTATAGAAGTAAGATGTCGTATCTACTTTTTCCGATACCACTCCTTCTCCAAGTCCTCTTCCGACCGTGATAACACTCTCGTTAAGTATTCCCTGCGGATTAGCTGTGAATAACACTCCCGCCGTGTCTGCATCAATCATATCCTGAATGATAACATTCATTTTTACATCATTAATATCGATGTTATTATTCTTGGCATATTCTGTTACGCCCTTACTATCAAGCGAACCAACAATGCTTTTTATTTTGTCTGAAACTTCATCTCTTGCGACATTAAGATAGGTATCAAACTGTCCTGCAAAACTTGATGTACTGCCATCCTCTATATTGGCTGAACTTCTGACAGAAAAAACATTCTTTGAAGAAGGGTATTCAAAACTGATCGTATCTTTTTTAGCATCTTCAAAAGGCACAACAGTGAACGCAGGAACATTGATTCCTGCATTACGCATCTTTATAAGATTGTCAATTTTGTTACCGTACATTTATTTACAATCTAAACTTCTTGTCTTCTTATTTATAAATTAATCTAACTTATATCTTTCCAAATATTAGGAATGCCACGATGGTTAGTAGCATAGTGGTCTCCTGAAGATATGTATATAATTCTACTTTACTGACAATCGCAAATCTATCGGGATTCTTGATAAATTGAATGAACTTAAATGTCATCCATGATACGAGAAGTCCTAATACTGCAACTGATATCTTGTTAAGATTCCATACAAGAATAAAGTTGGTGCAAATATCCATAAGTGTAAGAATAAGCACAAATCTTGTGGACTTCTTGTAACCGAAAAGTTTTGAATATGTTGTGTAATCGTTCTCGTCTTTGGGTGCCTTGATCTTTCTTGATATTTCCCAGATAAGAGCAGGAAAATACAATGTCCACAACGCCATTATATTGGTGAGTGTAAAAACGTTCAGATTATATTTTCTGATGGTGAAAGCAATGATGTAAAGATTAACAATAGCCTGAACAGGATTGTGCGTGACTAAAGCTAGAGGAAGGCTTGGCTGAATCTTGGCTTTTTGGAAAAACCACTTACTCATCAAGTATCCATAGAAATAAAGTATGGCAAAAAAGATAAGGTTTTCTCGCATAAAGATAATGTTAAGCGCAAGTGTAATTGCCTGAACAATTATGCAGCTTATAACTATATCTTTTTTTAAAACTCTGCCACTGGGAAGCGGTCTGTCAGGGAATAATTTCTTGTCGGTTTCGAAATCCTTGAGATCATCCGCAACACGAAGCCATAAAAGAAATGCGAACACAGTAAACGCACCTGTGAGTTCAGCCATTCCAATATGAAACTGTCCCCAGGTCACACCCTGATTCAAAAGAATAATAAAATGAATTTCCAAGAACACGATAAGTCCAAGTATCAATCTCGGTATTATCGGATAACGTTCTTTGTAATAGATATGAAGTCTTTTTAACATTTTAATTCCCCTATTTTTTCTCCGTATTTAACCTTGGTTTCTATTCCAGCTTCACTTTCTCGCAATATATCTTCATCTATGTTAATTATGTCTTTTACAAACACAATAACTGTCGAACCTCCGGGTTCAAAGTATCCTTTTTCTTCACCCTTTTCAAAAGAAGTCGCGCCGCTGTTTACTATCTTACCGACTAAGAGTGCACCAACTTCAACGAATGCAATCTTTCCAAAATTTTCTGTATCAAGTATGCTGACTTCTCTTGTATTTTCCTTATAAATCTTATGGTCCTTAGAAATAGGACTTACCGTATGAAGCTTACCCTTAATCTTTTTATGTGTAATCAAAGCGCCTCTGTCCGGAAAGCAGTATCTGTGATAATCTCCAACGCACAGTCTAAATACAAGTGCATATCCGGTATCGAATTCGTCGCTTAAAGTTCCTTCCCCAAGAATCTCGTCGACGGTATACTCTCGCCCCTTTACGAACATCTTCATTCCTTCTTCTATTTTATATACAAGAAGTTTTGAATCAGCAGGAGCAATAAGTGAAGTCGGATTCGTATCGACAACTCTTTTCCCCTCACGAAGTTTTCGTGTGAAAAAATCATTGAAGGATGTGTATTCTCTATCCTCAAAATCCTGCATGTCGATTCCCTGTTCTTTTATAAAATTAGGAATCTTTTTTGCAGATTTTTTCGTCGAATTAATCTTACCATAGATGCCGGATACAAGAGGAGAAACAGCAAGCCATAAAAACAATCTTCCGAATGCATTGTTATATAAAAACTCGAGTTTCCCTGCACCGAATTGTTCTATCTCTTCGTATGATTTTGTCTCTCTGTCGTATATTTTCATCTATATAACCACAATATACAAAACAAGCATCGCTATTGCTAAAACACCGAATATCGCATACCATACTCCCTTGGGCTTAGGTATCTTAATCTTTAAAAGTTCAAACAACGAAACAACAAGAATTGCAACTTCAAAAATGATTGAAAAAATATTGCTCGGTATAACTTTGCTTAACAAAAATACAAACGGAAAAATAAGCGCAACATACGTTACCGGAAGTCCGAGGTAATACTTGATTGCATTCTCACTGTCCGCAGTATCAATATTAAAATATGCAAGTCTTGCTATACCTACAAGTGCGAAAATAAGATAAATAATTATGTCCCAGACATGAGTTAATCCCATTGCAATAAAGATGCAAATAGGCAATGCGATAAAACTAATTACATCAACCAATGAATCAAGTTCGATTCCGAAGAGTTTTTCTTCTTCCGTTCTCTTGCATCTTCTGGCTACCATTCCATCAAAGAGATCGCACACACCCGATATCATCAAGCAGCAAAATGCGTAATTAATCTTCTCTAATTTGAATGCCAAAAACATACCGACAACGGCCGACATCATTCCGATATATGTCAATATAACAGACTTGTTCCACTTACCGACAAACATGCTTATTCACCTTCCGTTAATGTGACTGTACCGGTACTTCCGTCTATAGTAATCTTCTGACCGTCAGTAATCTTACTCATAGCATCCTTGCAACATACGATTGCGGGAATACCATATTCTCGCGATACAATTGCTGCATGGCAAAGTATTCCGCCGTACTCTGTGACAATACCTGAAAGAATCGCAAACTTAGGAGTCCATCCTGTATCTGTGAATCTAGTTACTAAAATGTCACCTTCCTGAAGTCGATCAATCTGAGTGAAGTCTTCTATTACTCTTGCTGTAGCAGTAATCTTACCGTTATTGGCTCCGATACCTCTGATTGCTTTCTCGCTTCCGGACTCTTTTAATGCGCTGAAATTATTACCAATCTCATTATCGCTTATATAATTTCTATAAGCATTGTAATAGAATTTATTCTTAATAATAAGTTCATCCAAATCCTTGGCGTTGAGCTTTCCGTCTATGTAATCCCATACATTGCCGACTTTTAAGAACCATACATCTTCCACGCATTTAAGTGCACCATCAGCAACCATTTTCTTAGCGTATTCAATGGTGTACATGCGAAGCATGTAATAGAATCTGGTGGATACATCTCTGAATTCTTCTCTCCACCATAACATTTTTCGCATGTTCTTTATTTTCTCTGTAATCTTTTTATATTTTCCTGAAGAAACATTTTCTTTTACTCTCGCAAGTATCTTATCGTATACTTCCTGACCTCTTTCCTTATCAGCTAAAGGTGAATATGAGTCATCAAGAAGCGCCATATCTTTTACCATGGCAATCATAACTTCAGGCTCTTCATAGTAACAAGGATATGTAATATCAAGTTCCTTATCTGAATGATATCCATAGGTATCAATAAGTGCTTTTACACGAGGCATCTCATACTTATCATCACCCAAATATTCTTTTAACTTATTGGCATCATTATCCGCCCAGAACTTGGATGCCTCAGAATTATTTCTAATCGATCTTGTAATATCCCACATCTCATAAAAAGGTAAAAGATGTGAAATGTTGTCAATGTTTGCAAGAAGCGAGAGATACTCGCTCTCCGATACATACTTAAGTAAGCTGTCCTTATAAAGGGACTGGTGAATTGCATTTAAGAAAATCTGCCAAAAGTAAGTGGACTCACTTCTTAAATATGTTTCCTTGGTAATCTTGCAAAAAGACTTTTCAATATCTTCTATAGTATTGTTATCAAGATTCTTCTTGTAATCAAAATACGCTTCAAGCAATTCGTCTATGTATTTACCGTTGTTATTCATTCGGTCCTTGTAAACTCTGTTCTGCTCGATGATAATGGGAATCATCTTAATGAGTACTCCGGGTGTAGCACCTGTTGTCTCGCCATCTCCCTCATAGTTACCACTGATACCGTACTCGCTGTCGAACTCTCTCTCCTTATATCCGACTATCTGCTTCATGGCATCTTTTGCTGCTGTTAGATTCCAGTAGCATCTGCCATAAAACATCTCGCCAAGTTTCGGAGATAATTGATTATCTTTTAGTATCTTGGTGTCAACGATAAAACTTCTGAAAGCATGCTCCCAGATATATTCATAAAGACTCCACATATAAGGAGTACATACTGTTGCAGATACACCACCATCTTTGAAGTCTGCGGTGGTCCATAAATCTTTTATTCCAGAATAATTAATCTTGGTAATTCTTCTCGACTGAAGAATGAAAAGTTCATCGTTTTTAATCGCAAACTCGATATCACAAGGGTATCCAAAATACTGCTGAATATTCGCAAAAACTTCAGCGTATTTCTCAACATTTTCATGTGTAATCAATTTATTGTTTTCGTCGCGATCTACTTCTTTTTTGTCATACCAATTGTAATAATATCTGTCGGGATTCGTCTTACCGCTTACGATGTTTTCGCCGAGTCCTTCGGACACTTCGATAAGCATGGTCTTGTCGTTTCCGGTAATGGGATCAATGGTAAAACATATACCACTCTTTTCGGAATCAACCATCTCCTGAATCACGACTGACATCTTAAGTTCACTTAAATCAATTGTTTTATTGATAAGGTAACTTAGGATGATTTCGCTAAACATTGATTTATAGCAAAGGATTACTTTATCTTCTATCTCGCTTGCAGGAGTATTGAGGAAAGTCTGATACTGTCCAGCAAAAGAAAACTCATCGAGGTCTTCCTTGGTTCCGCTGCTTCGAACAGCGTATAACTTATCCTTATCAACAAGATCACAGATTTCCTTGCTGATTGCCTCAGAAAGTTTTAATGTATTGAATAACTCTCCGATTTTTTCGGAAGTCTCTCTTACATTATCCTTATTAAGAGTATTGAGCGCCTCCTGAATCTTTGATTCAATGCCGCCACCTCTAACTGTGTCATCATATGTATCAGAATCTAATACAATAGCCTCCGGGACATTGAATCCCTCGTTCTTCATAATAAGTAAGAACTTTCCTTTGTTGCCTAACTTGTCAAAATACTCTCTGTTACTTTCTGCCTTAACTATCATTGTCTATTCCCCTAAAACATATTTTTTCTTAAGTGCATAAAATACAACATCATGTTCAATAAAATATGGGTTGCTGCGCCCACTAAAACATACACGATATAAAGGAGTATTCCTAATGGATAAAAAATCCATACCACCGCCGCTACTCCAAATACCGAATCAGCCTGATCCAAAAAAATAAAAAAGACTTTCCAAAATCCCTTCACAGTTTTTCCGGGAGTAATATCAAGTCTCCTCTTAAGAAAACTGTTGGGCAATTCGAAAAGCGAATAACCAAGTCCGAGTAAAACTCCGACTAACAGATTGTAAACAAGTGTATTCTCGTGATTAACATAGAAAAAATTGAGAGATGCCATGGATTCGTTGGTGCAAATGATTCCCCAAACAACTGTGAATAACACGTTAAAAAGAATGTATCCGAATACACCCTTCCAAGTCTTGTTATCCCCGAATATCCTTCTTTTATCAACAAAATTCTTGCCTGCGTCTATGGGGTGAGCTGCGAATTTCATGATGGGTAGCTTGCACCATACCATAACCATAATTCCCGCCAAAACTGTCGGAATCAAGGTCACATACATCATTAGTATATATCTAAGCATCTGAGGCCTCGTCATCATATCTGCAAAAAATTCTGCGCAGAGTAGATTTGATGATTTTTTATATCACTATATATAAGTAGAAATATTAAAACCACCGACTTCTATATTACTTGAAAATAGCATTTATGTCCATATTTCAATTAAGATTAAGAGGTATACAAAAAGAGATTGACATTCATATTCTTTGCTATTAAAATGAAACAAGATTCATTTAGTGAAACATATTTCATTTTTGCAGATAATCCATATTACTAGGACAATAGGAGACTGATTTAATGCCAAAAGTATCATCGGAATATTTTGATAACAAAAGAAAAATGATAGTAGAAGCGGCTTACCAGGTGTGCTTAAGAAAACCTGCAGAAGTTGTAACTATTTCAGATGTTATTGCAGAAACAGGTATGTCGCAGGGGGCAATATATCGTTATTACGACGGTCTCGATTCTATCCTTGCAGATATGGTAACGAAGATGCGTCAGGAATACAGTTTCATCGAGGATATGGATAAAATCATTAACGATAAAGTTATTTCTTTTGAAGAAAAAACATATAGCGTCTGCAACCTTTTAGCAGAACATATGGAAACACATCTTATGGATATACAAAAGATTAATTTTGACCTTGGCGTTCTCGTAATCAATGAGCCTGAACGTGGAGAGAAAATAATGTCTCAAATAAAAGGTGATGGGAATATGGATTACTTAAGCAAAGTAGTTTTCCCAAACATGGTTATAGATGCTCTGAATAAAGGATACAAGCCGAAAGACAGTATCGAAAACATCTGCACTTATCTATCGTCCTCTTATACGGGAATCGAAAAATTATGCATACTTGGAGCCTGCTATGGGGATAAGAAAAGTGAGTTATCAGTAAAACCTTCTCAGCTTTTTAATACTTTAGCGCAAACGACTATTCTTCTTTTAGGAGGAAAAGTAAATGAATAATGTAATCACACCAAAACCAACAGGCGAATATGCTGTCGGGTCTTTTACATTCACAATATATAATGACCGTGAGGAAACGATATACTGCGCAAAGGGCAGCATGCGAAGCCTTCCGGTAAGAGTATATTATCCTGCAAAAAAAGAATCAGTTGAAGGCCTAAATAAAACTCGTTATATGTCAAAAGAAATGGTCGGAGTCATCCGGAAGAATTACATGGTTCCGATAAATTATGAAAAGTTAGAAAAAGAAGGAAGCAACCGAAGCGAATGTTACGATAACGCTCCCTTTATTGAAGATAAACAATTTCCGTTAATTATATTCAATCATGGTCACGGTTCTTTTCGTGATGCCAATTCGTTCCTTTGCATTGAACTTGCATCGCATGGCTATGTTGTTGCTAGCATAGGTCATCCTTATGATGCCGTATTAACAGAACTTGATGACGGTACTGTTTATAAACTGCCTAAAGGTATTGTTTCCAAATGTTATTCGCCTGTAATTCCTGCTATTATCGCAATGAAAAAAATGCAAAAAGCTACCGGAACAAATGAAGAACTGTGGAAACAGTTAGATGAAATGCAGAAAAAACATAACCGTTTTATTATGGAGAGAATAAATGAATGGTGCATCGATACAAAATCAGTATTAAAGTATTTGAAAGAAAATTATTCAAACATTATCGATTTTGAAAAAGGCATCGGTCTAACTGGACATTCACTAGGAGGCGCAACAGCTTATTCTCTTTGTGAAGAAGATCCCGAAACATTCACTTGTGGAATTAATATAGACGGAGGACTTTTCGGAGAACACGAAGGAAAAGAAATTAATGCACCATTCCTTCAGATTAACTGTGTACCTAATAAAACCACCGTTACGGTAGCGTTTTTAAGAAATAAAAAGCCTGCTTATCACGTTGTATTTAAAGATATGCAACATCTTGGCTTTACAGATTTTAAGTATGTAATTCCTTTAAAATCTCAAGTTGGAAAACTCGATCCTTCTCTTGCACATGAAGAGAATTGTAAAATCCATCTGGAGTTTTTTGATGCGTATTTAAAGAAAACAAAAAACCGTCCCTTGCTCGAAAGCGATGGAACGGTTTCTGTTACAGAATACAAACCAAATTAAATGAGAGTTATCTTAGGCTATATGATACCATCTTGCCATCTTCAATTCTGTACAAGACGCTAACGATTTGATCATTGTACATGAATCTGTAATTGATAAAAGGAGTAGCATTACCTGAATATTCATCGAAGTAATATTCAATGGTAGTAAGGTTGCTTTCATCAAAACCGAAGCGTTCTGAAAGA
>JAEEQX010000116.1 GCA_016285575.1 Lachnospiraceae bacterium | reverse complement strand
GTTAACCAGGGTAAGTTCTGTGCTAACTGTGGTGCTAAGAAGCCCGCAGGTGCACCCCTTTACAAGTGTGACAAGTGTGGTTGGGAACCCGAGGATCCTATGAATCCTCCCAAATTCTGCCCTGAATGCGGTGACGTATTCGATGACAACGACAAAGTCTGATTTAGATAGTAAAAACTACTAATTAGATAAAACAAAAAAGATACCGGTTCGCCGGTATCTTTTTTTATGCTTAAGTTTGTATCTTAAATTTTTTAGGTTTTTCTAATTAGATGAGTGCTGTAGAGAAGTATCTCTCTGCTCTGTCAGGAAGGATAGTAGCGATTACTTTATCGTTTCCATACTTCTCAGCCATCTTCATAGCTGTCCATACATTGGCACCTGCACTTGTTCCGACCAAGAGGCCCTGAACTTTTGCAAGGTTTCTTGCTGTATTGATTGCATCGTCATCAGTAACTGTAACGATATCTGTAATTATTTTTGTATCGAGTATGTCAGGAATGAATCCATCACCGATACCCTGAATCTGATGAAGTCCGGGTTCGTCTCCAAGAAGTGCTGATACGTTCTTGGGCTCGACTGCTACGATTCTTGTATCAGGATTCTTTTCGAGAAGATATTTTGCAACACCCTGGAGTGTTCCGCCTGAACCGATACCGGATACATAGATATCAATCTTTTGACCAATCTGTTCGCAAAGCTCAACAGCTGTAGTTCTGTAATGAATGTCAGGGTTAGCAGGATTCTTGAACTGCTGGGGTACGAAGTACTCATCAGACTGTGATGCAATTCTTTCTGCTTCTGATACTGCACCGTCAACGCTTAATTCAGCGGGTGTGAGTACGAGTTCTGCACCAAGAGCCTTGATAATCTTTTTTCTTTCCTCTGACATATTCTCGGGCATTACGATTATTACTTTGTAGCCCTTTCTTACACCACAGAGTGATAAGCCGATACCTGTGTTACCACTTGTGGGCTCTATGATTGTCATTCCGGGCTTAAGTTTTCCTTCCTTTTCAGCAACCTCAATCATATTCTTTGCGATACGATCTTTGATGCTTCCGCCTGGGTTTAAAAACTCAGCCTTGGCGAATATGTTTTTACCCGTGCTTTCCTTTAATGATAAAAGCGGTGTATTTCCTATAAGATCAATAACATTTGAATAATACATTTTAAAAACCTCATTGATATATTTTTGTGTTCAACTTAACACACACTTATCTATTATAGCCAATTAAAAGATTAATACAAGAATTTACCTATAGATAAATAGGTGAATGATGGTAAAAAGTAGGACAGCAAATAAAAATAATTGTGAAATCTTAGATAAGTTGGCATTTTAAGACTGTTTTTTGTATTAATTCCATTGAATCTAAGTTATAATATTAGGATAAGGGCGCAAACTCGAAAAAAGAGTTTACGCACAATAATCAGGGAGAATTCTTTTATGATTAATACAGATAATAAGGAAAAGAAACAAGCCGGTGCATCAGAGAAAGTGATGTATTTCTTTAAGGGCTTATTTTATTCGGTTTTATTGTTTGCATTTTTAGGTTTGTTTTATTACTGCTCGATTGATCATAATCCGCCTATGACGTATGACAATCCGGTATTTTTGGATGATTGGACAATTACTATCCCTGATGGAACGGTTGTTAATCATAAGGGAACTGCGTACAGACACTTTGAGACGGATTTTGATGGAGTTTTTGTGGCTACATCTACATTACCTGATGAAATCAAGGATGATACGAGTTTTTGTATGGTTATTTCCGGAGATGTTGAAGTATACATTAATGGCGAATTAAGAAAAGATTTTAAGGCTAAGAGAGATTTCGCTGTTCCGGGCGGAGTTGTTAAGGGCTTTTACATGGTAGTTCCTCTTTACAGGGATGATGCGGGAGCCGAGATTAAGATTATCAAAACAGGTACAACCAGAAAAGGCAATGTAATTCAGAGTACAATGATTGCTACCAACAGTGGACTCTATAATTTCCTTATGTCAAGTTACAGCTTTCCTTTTATGATGGCTGAAATCCTGTTTATATTTTCAATAGTTGTATTCATTGTAAGTATCGCAATGAAGATCATATACAAAAGACGTATTGCTATGATGTATGGTTCATTGGCGATAGCTGTAATTGCTGCATGGCTTATCACCAATTCATACCTCTTCCCTTTTGTATACCGTCATTACCATATTGATGGTGTAGTCAACTATATACTATGTATGTTGATTCCTTTTGGACTTTTATTCTACCTGGATTCACTTCAAAAAGGACGTTACAGACCGCTTATTGTATCTGTATCAATCCTTTCGTTTGCGAACATCTTCGTATGGTCGATATTGCATTTTACAGGTATCTATAGTTTTCCCAAGGCACTTATCTTCATAGATATTATTCTTATCATACAGATACTGGTTGTAATGACAGTCCTTATAATGGATATTTTCAGGCGTAGAATCAGGGAGTATAAGTATACTGCATTTGGATTCCTGGGATTTTTGATATGCGCTATTGCCGAGATATTCCTCATTCAGGTTGTGATAACACTTCATGATGATATTCCGATGCTTATTGGACTCGCAATTCTTCTTACCATGTCGGTAGTTCAGCAGATAAACGATCTTCGTAAGGTTAATGATGAGAGAATAAAGGCTATCGCTTTGTCCGAAGCTAAGACTAATTTCTTGGCAAGCATGTCTCACGAGATTCGTACACCTATCAATGCGATTCTCGGTATGAATGAGATGATATTAAGAGAGAATTCAGATTCTACAGTAGCAGAGTATGCAGCCAGCGTAAAAAGTTCCGGTAAGATGCTTCTTATGCTTGTAAACGATGTTCTTGATTTCTCCAAGATTGAAGCAGGCAAGCTTGATATAGTCGATGCTGAGTACAGCTTTGCAAGTCTTATTAGAGATATCATGCCCATGTTAAAAGAAAGAGCGGATGAGAAAAAGCTCGATCTTAAGGTTAATCTTTTAAGACAAATCCCTGATGGACAGATTTCAGATGAATTTAGAATCAAGCAGGTTCTAATTAATCTTATTAACAACGCTATAAAATATACTGACTCCGGTTCTGTCATTCTTATGGTTGATGGAGAATATACGGATGACGATAAGTATATTCTTAAAATGACTGTAAAAGATACCGGCCGTGGAATCAGTGTCGAAGGCCAGAGAAATCTTTTTGATGCATTCCAAAGAGCTGACTTAAGACAAAATGGAACTATCGAAGGAACAGGCCTTGGACTTGCTATCGTTAAGAGTATTATCGATTCAATGAAAGGCGAGATAAGTGTTAATTCAAAACTTGGAGAAGGCTCTGAATTCACAGTGAAGCTTCCTATAGGTATATATGATAAGACTCCTGTTGAAGAAGAGAATCTTAAGCATGCACCCAAGGTTAAGAAAGATGTATCCAAGATTGATTTCAAGGCACCTAATGCCAAGATTCTTACTGTTGATGACAATAACTCCAACCTTAGAATAGTTACGCTTTTCTTAAAGAGAGCGGGTATTGTACCTGATTCATGCGACAGTGGTGTAAAGGCATTGGAACTTTGTAAGCAGAATCAATACGATATTATTCTTCTTGATCATATGATGCCCGGTATGGATGGTATCGAAACACTTGAGAGAATTAAGAATGATGATGATTCCAAGAATAAGGAAACAACGGTTATCGTATTAACTGCTAATGCAATAGCTGGCAGCAGAAAGAGATATATGGATGCAGGTTTCGCAGATTACCTGACAAAGCCTCTTGATGCTACGATACTTGAACAGACAATCAAGAAATATCTTCCTGCAGACAAAGTGGTTATGCTTGATGGAAGCAATAATACTTCAGTTTCAAATACATCGTACGATACTTCAAGTGATTCCAAAAAGTTAGCATCA
>JAEEQX010000033.1 GCA_016285575.1 Lachnospiraceae bacterium | reverse complement strand
GATTCACTCGCTGCATCGTCGGGACATGGTCTTTTATTGGATGCAATGTACGTATTAAAAAAGAACGGTGCAACGATAGAAGAGCTTGAAGAATTTGCTCTCAACGAAAGACTTCATGTTCAGCATTGGTTTTATACAACAGATCTTACACATCTTAAGCGTGGTGGAAGAGTATCACCTGCTGCATGTGCGATTGGAAACTTTTTAAATCTCTGTCCTCTTATGAATGTGGACTTCGAAGGAAAGCTTGCAGTAAGAGGTAAGATCAAGGGCAAAAAGAAAGCGGCAAAAGAAGCAGTTAATAAGATGCTTGAACTCTGCGAAGGCGGAAGCAATTATAACAAGAAAGTCTTCATATCAAATTCGGGATGTCAGGAAGATGCTGATTATCTCACGGCTTTGGTTGAAGAAACCTTCCCCAATATTGACGGCGGCGTTAAGCAATACAACATTGGTACAATCATCGGTTCCCATACAGGAAGAGGGACGGTTGCGTTGTTTTTCTTTGGTAATGAAAGAACAGATTAATTCTCTTCATACCTAAATAATCCTTTTGGAAAAACTCCACTTCGGGTGGAGTTTTTCTTTTTTATATTTTATTCATTACAATTCATGATTATTCCATCCCATCGACCTATGAAAAAGCATGCGAAAAATCCTTAATTTAGTGGGTTTTAGACGATTAAGAACTTAACTACACAATATATGCTATATGCATGTGGATATGTAGTGCTATGCAAAACAAAATAAAAATGTTATGATAACAGGTGGTCAATTTTAGAGATTTTTAATAAAAAGGGGTCTGAGTAATGGAAGGCAGTGTTGGTTTTTTCTCACAGTTTAAGTATGTAATCAAGGGTATCGCTAAGCCCAAGTATTTCAACAGATTGTGCAATCAGTCTAAGCCGGCGTTTATCATCTATACCATATTAATGGCTATAGTAAGCGCAGCAGTATACTGGGGTATCATATATCTATTCGCTATCAGTCCCAACGGATTCGTATCTCAAGTAAAATCACTTATTCAGGAAGAAGACGTTCCCAAGTTCACATATGTAGATGGAAAAGTTACCTTCGCAGAAAAGAAGCACTTCGGCGAAGATGGTAAATTTTTTATTTTCGACTCCACAGTTGATAATGCTGATGCTGCATACATCGACAAGGCAGAGATTACAGTTGACTGGTCAAACGGTGTGCAGGTATTTATCTTCAATGCACAGTCTATAACAGAGATTAAGCAGTTCGGTGGAACAACTTCAGTTAAGTACGCTGATGTTGCCAACATGTTATCCCTTCCCAATAAATTCGATAGAGAAGGCTTAGTAAGAATTTTCCAGGAAAAATTCCTCATGGGATTTTTAATTGTAGCAGGTATCTCTGTTATCTGGTTTATCTTTAAGGCATTTATCACCGGTGTTATTTTCGGTTTCGTCGGATTTGGTATTGCCAAGATTGTTAAGTTACCTTGGCCTTATATAGAGTTATTTAAAGTTGCGCTCTATATAACAGGTTATACTACGATATTAAAGAGTGCATTACAGGCTCTTCCTATAAATATCAATTCTATATTCCTCGCAGTACTCTTCCTTATTATCGGTGGAGTATATATGTTCTTTGCTATCACAGGATCAACAGAGGATGCAGGACCTACAAGTACAGTTGTATTTAACAAGCCCGGTTCACAAAAGTCATTTGGCGAGATTGAGCCGCCCGATCCTTTTGCAAGAAGAACTTCATTTGCACCCTCTTCAACCGCATCAACATCGACATCAACGCAGTTTACTGCTAAGACTGCAACAGAAGCACCTTCATATGCTACACAGTCGAGTGCGACTGCAGCTACTGCAACAGCAGCAACAGCATCTGCATTATTTACACCCAAGACAAGTGGTGCAGCTACATACTCTGCTCCTCAGACAGAGACAGCTCAGCCTGAGACAGTAGCTTACGAAGAACCCGTTTACGAGACACAGGATAATACAGTATACGAAGAGACTCAGACAGTATACGAGGAAACACAGGCTTACGATGATACTCAGTATGTTCAGACTGAGGAAGTTGCATACGAAGCAGCACCTGAAGTTACATATGAGGCACAGCCTGAAGTTGCATATGAAGCACCTGTTGAAGAAGAAAAGTCAGCTATCATTAAGAGTGATCTTACAACATTCGGTAGTACTTTGAATGCTTCATCAGGACCTGCTAAGAAGAAAGAAAAATGGGCGCGTCCTATTACAGCACCCGATGCTTATAATGGTCTTTACTACAGCGGATCCGATTCTGAAGAAAGCTACGAGAGTAACTACGGAACAGGTAGCCTTCAGGATAGAGGCGGAATGTATGGAAAGACAATCGGTGGTACTGCAGCTGACAATCCTTTTGCAGGTGTATTAAGTGGAGCGGCTCCCAAGCCTGCTACAGCATCTGCATATGGTTCAAGCCTTGGATTCCATGCAACCAATAATGATGCTGCATCAGCCGGTGCAGTAGGCGGAAGTTTATTCCACAAGGATGCTCCTCAGCACGAAGAGCCCACCTCTCATTTGTCATTTACAACCAAGAGCGGAAACTCACTTGGCAACAACAATTCATATTTATCTGCTCCTCCTTCAGCTGATTACAAGAAGGGTTCCAACACGATTAAGAAGGGCGGCAAGACAGTTAACAGATATTCAGCTGATGACTTTGCTGCATGGGAGAGAGAGACTTACGCAGAAGAGTTCAAGCCCCGTGGAGGATTCGGTAACAACATTTTCTAAGGTGAAGATATGCTTAGAACAGGCGAAAAACAGGAATTAACTGCAGTTAAGGCGGTTGATTTTGGAATGTATTTTTCCGAAGAAGGCGATGATACAAAAGTCTTACTTCCGAAAAAAGAAGTTCCGATAGATTTTAAAATCGGTGATAAACTCGAGTTGTTTTTATACAGGGATTCTCAGGACAGACTCATAGCGACTGTCAGAAATCCCAAGATAGTAGTTAACGAGACGGCAGTACTCAGAGTAAAAAATGTTACGAAGATCGGAGCATTTTTAGACTGGGGTCTTGAGAAAGATTTGTTCTTGCCATTTAAAGAACAGACAACCAAGCTTTTTGAAAACTCAGAGATTCTCGTAGGTATGTATGTCGACAAGTCTGACAGACTCTGCGCCACGATGAAGGTATATAAGTATCTTAAGAGTGACAGCCCTTATCAAAAAGATGACTGGGTAAAAGCAAGAGTGTATGAAATATCGGACAGATTCGGCGCATACGCTGCGGTAGATGATAAGTATTCAGCACTCATCCCTACAAAAGAGATGACGAGGGATATTCGTCTTAATGATGTGATAGAAGCCAGAGTTACCGGAGTACTGGAAGACGGCAGACTCAATCTCTCGGTTAGAGACAAGGCATATCTTATGATTGATAAGGATGCTGACTACATTAAGTACCTTATTAACTCATACGATGGAGTCTTACCCTTCAACGACAAGGCTTCACCGGAAGTCATCAAGCGCGAATGTAACATGAGTAAAAACGAGTTTAAGAGGGCAGTTGGACACCTTCTTAAAAAGGGCGAGATAGTAATCGGCGAAAAAGTTATATATTCAAAAGAAAGAGCTAACAAGTAATGCACAACGACGAAAATGCGGTCGTTGTGCATTTTTTACTACATATTGTGGAGAAAGAAGGTATAAAAAACAAAATATTTGGTGACAAATTACATAAATACTATGGAATTTTGTTGTGAAATATATTAGAATGAATACTTGGATGAGTAAAAATAAATAACGGATTGAAAATTTGTTTGTAAGTTTTGTATAGGAAGGTGTATTTATGGTATCTAACCAGATTCTTCAACAATCAATCGAGGGGATTAAAGCTATCTCCAGAGTGGATCTTTGTGTAACAGACGCAGAGGGCAAGACCATTGCGAGCACTATGACAGGCTCCAGCAATTATTTATCTCAGGTCAAGGAATTCGTTAAGTCCAGCGCAGACAGCCAGGAGATTCAGAGCAGTCAGTATTTTAAGATATATGACGAGCAGACACTCGAGTATATTCTTATTTGTTCAGGCGCCGGCGATAATTCATATCTTGTTGGCAAGATGGCAGCTTATCAGATTCAGAGCTTAGCTGTTGCTTACAAGGAAAGATTTGACAAGGATAATTTTATTAAGAACTTACTTCTTGATAACCTTCTTCTTGTAGATATTTATGGCTATGCCAAGAGGCTTCACATTCCTCTTGATGAGGCCAGAGTCGTTATGCTTATAGACAATTCATATAACAAGGATATGGACTGCCTTAATATTGTTAAGGAAGCCATGAATTCCGATAAGCATGATTTTGTCAGTGCGGTTGATGAGAAGAATGTAGTTATTATTAAGTCCATTCAGAGCGACAATGCTCAAAAAGAAATAGATACCACTACCAAGGCACTTCTTAAAGTTCTTGCAAAAGAAGGTGCCAAGAATGTAAGAATTTCTTACGGTACATGTGTTGGTGAGATTAAGGATGTCAGCCGTTCTTACAAGGAAGCTAAGATGGCACTTGATGTCGGAGGAATTTTCTTTGAAGAAAGAAACGTTGTTGCATATGCAGAACTTGGAATAGGTAGACTTATCTATCAGCTTCCTATTCCTCTTTGCAAAATGTTTATCAAAGAGATTTTTGAGGGAGTTAATCCTGAGGATTTCGATGAAGAAACAATCACAACAATCAAGAAGTTCTTCGAGAACAGCCTCAATGTTTCCGAGACTTCCAGACAGCTTTTCATCCATAGAAATACATTGGTTTACAGACTTGATAAGATACAAAAAAATACGGGCCTTGATCTTAGAATCTTTGAAGATGCAATCACCTTCAAGATTGCCCTTATGGTTGTAAAATATATGAAGTATATGGAGACCATTGAATACTAATTCGGGAGTTAAATAATAATGAGCGAGACAAAAAAGAGAAGGAGAGATGCAGAAGGCGTAGACATGTCTGAATACGCTATCTATCTTGAAAACGTCAGCAAGACTTTTTCGGATGGTGTACCTGCTCTTTCTGATATCAATTTAAAAGTTAAGCACGGCGAGTTTGTTTTCATCGTCGGTGTATCAGGTGCCGGTAAGTCGACACTTATTAAGTTACTTCTTCGTGAGCTTAAGGCTGACAGCGGAATAGTCAATGTTAACGGTTACAACCTTATGACTATTAAGCATAACAGAATTCCTAAGTTCAGAAGAACACTTGGAGTTGTGTTCCAGGACTTCAGACTTTTGAAAGACAGAAACGTATATGAAAACGTTGCATTTGCACAAAGAATAGCTCAAAAGTCAGAGAGAGAAATAAGAAGAAATGTACCTGCAATGCTTTCACTTGTTGGACTTGCAGGTAAGTATAAAGCAAGACCTAAGCAGCTTGCAGGTGGTGAGCAGCAAAGAGTTGCATTAGCGCGTGCGCTTGTTAATCAGCCTAAGTTATTATTGGCAGATGAGCCTACAGGTAACCTTGACTTATACAATACAGAAGAAATCATGCGTCTTTTGGAGACGATTAATGAAAACGGAACTACAGTTGTAGTAGTTACACATAATGACAAACTCGTTAACGAGATGAAGAAGAGAGTTGTTACCATCAAACAGGGTATGATTGTCTCCGATGCTCAGGAAGGAGGATATTTCGATGAAGATTAGAACTTTCCTCTATACTGTCGAACAGGGAGTAATTGGAATATTTAAAAACAAATGGTTTACGGTGGCAACGGTTGCTACCATATCGGCATGTCTTTTCGTGTTCGGTATCTTTTTTGCAATAGCATTTAACGTAGAAAACATCGTTCATTCAGCAGAAGAAAATGTATCCGTTACTATATTCTTTGATGAAGGAATCAGCGATGAGAGAATTGCGGAAATTGGCGATATGCTTGGACGTAGAGAAGAAGTTTATAAGTACGATTTCGTATCTGCTGATGATGCATGGGCAGAGTTTTCACAGCAGCTTGGTGAGTACGCAGAAGGCTTCACAGAGAACCCTCTTGCTAACTCAGCAAACTATCAGATATACCTCAAAGATGTTAAGATGCAAAACCAGTTGGTTAATTACCTTGAGGGTGTTGAAGGCGTAAGAAAAGTTAACAAGTCAGACTTTACTGCTGAGACATTATCAGGAGTTAACATGGTGCTTATCTATGTGTTCGTAGGTATTATCGTAATACTTTTTGCAGTAAGTATTTTCCTTATCAGTAATACCGTTACAATGGGTATTTCAGTTCGTAAGGAAGAGATTACTATTATGAAATACATCGGTGCAACAGACTTTTTCGTAAGAGCACCATTTGTATTTGAAGGAATAATTCTTGGTATTATCGGATCCATTATTCCAATGGGATTGTTATATTATCTCTACATTTTGGCTACCGATCTTATTAAGTCCAAGTTTGCATTTTTATCATTCCTTACATTTTTACCTCCGATGAATATTTTTGCATACCTTTTCCCGTTCTCGGTTCTTATCGGTGTGGGAATCGGTTTCATAGGAAGTTTCTTTACTGTACATAAGCATCTTCGTGTGTGATTGAATAAAAGTATAAAAGGGGACGTAATCTTTTTACTGCGTTTAAGGCGACTAAGATGATTAAAGATTATAGAATCAGAAAAATATTAGTATATATTACAACTCCCATTCTTGTGGCGGGTCTTACTTTTTCTAACCCTCTTTCCAATGTAGTTTATGCGACCGGCGAGACTACAACTACGGAAGATGAAGAAGCCAAGAAAAAGGCGGAGGAAGAGAAAAAGAAGAACGATACAATAAACTCTATAAAAGACTCCATCAAGGAAAAAGAAAATGCGATAGCAGATGCCAAGAAAGAGCGTAATACTCTTAGTTCTGGCAAGTCCAATATCGAGAAGATCAGAAATGAACTTCAAAAAAACAAGTCAGACTTGTCTGCATACGTATCCGAACTTGATGCACAGGTAGCTGAAATTGAGACTAAGATAGAGGGCCTTAAAACTCAGATTTCTGAAAAAGAGGCAGAGATTGAACAGACTAAAAAAGATCTCGATGAGGCTATTAAGATAAGAGATAAGCAATATGAAAATATGAAGAAGCGTGTCCAGGCTCTCTATGAGCAGGGTGATACGTTCTATCTTGAGATACTTCTTAATTCAGGCGGTATCAGTGATTTTCTTAATCAGATGGACTATGTTGACGACTTGTCCAAGTATGATGAGAAGATGTTCAAAGAATATGCCGAGACAGTAGAATATGTTAAGGTATGTCAGGCTGAGCTTGAGGAAGAAGAAGCTTTATTGCAAGAAACCAAGCAGGCAGCTGAAGACGAGCAGAAAACCTGTGAAACTCTTATAGCTGAAAAGCAGGCAGAGATTGCTGCTGTTCAGGAACAGATCAACGATAAGGATAAAGTAATAAAAGAATACGAGCAGGAAATCGCAGAGATGAATGCATCGATTACCGAGCTCGAAAAAATAGTTGCCCAGGAGAGAAAGCAGCTTGAGAATATGAGGGTGTATGATGGTGGTGTATTCTGCTGGCCTGCTCCTTCGTATACAAGAGTATCTTCTGATTATGGATATAGAATTCATCCTACTCTTAAGGTAGAGATGTTCCATAACGGAGTCGACTTGGCGGCACCCGGTGGTTCGGATATTTTGGCAGCATATGACGGCGAAGTAGTCAGTGCATCCTATACTGCGGCCATGGGTAATTACATAATGATTGATCATGGCGGCGGATTATATACAATCTACATGCACGCTTCAAAACTTCTTGTATCCGAGGGACAGGAAGTTAAGAGAGGCGAGAAGATTGCACTTGTCGGATCAACCGGTAGAAGTACAGGTAACCACCTTCACTTTACTGTTAGAAAGAACGGAGAATATGTATCTCCTTGGAATTATATTACTAAGCCGTAAAAAGACTGAGCGTGATTAAATCGTGCTTAGGGAGGACAAGATGGAAGAAAATTACAACGCAGTTGTTGAACAAAAAAACGTTGATGTAAACAACAAGAAAAAAGATAAGAAGCCGAAGTCAAAAGTCGGTGCAGTCATTAGAGGAATACTTTTATTCCTTGCAGGTGCTGTTGCAGGCTCTATCGCTATAACATTACTTTTTGTATTAGTAGTTTTTGGCATATTGGGTGTTAATAACAAGAGAATTGAGACACTCGTGGGCCAGAGCACAATACTTGATAAAGACACCGCTTGGAAGGTTGAAGAACTCGATAAGATTATCCACATGTATTACTATGAGGATATCGATGAGGAAGCTTTAACCGAGGGCATATATGCCGGTGTTATGGCAGGCGTAGGAGATCCTTATACATGTTATTACACTCCTGAAGAATTCACGGAGATGCAAGCTAGCTGGAATGGTAACTACGAAGGCATCGGTGCATATCTTAAGTTCAATCAGGATACAGGCTATTGTACAGTTGAGGGATTCATTGATGGTGGTTCTGCAGGTGAAGCCGGAACAATAGCAGAGGGCGATTATATCATTGCTGTTAACGGCGAAGAAATGTATGGCAAGACAATCGATGAAGTTGTTGCTCTTGTCAGAGGTCCCGAAGGAACTACAGTAACTGTTACTTTCGAGGGTGCAAACGGAAGATATGACGTTACTCTTGAGAGAAGAAAAATAGAGACTCCTACAGTTAAGTACGAAGCCAAGGAAGATGGCATCTGGTATATCCAGATTACAGAGTTTGATACCATTACATCCGGACAGTTCAAGGAAGCTATTCAGGCTGCCAGAGATGATGATATGAAGGGTCTTATTATCGACCTTAGAGGTAACCCCGGTGGAAGCGTTGATGCAGTCGTTGATGTCTGCAGAGAGATTCTTCCCAAGGGCCTTGTAGTATACACAGAGGATAAGTACGGAACAAGAGAAGAGTTTAAGTGCGATGGCGACAATGAACTTACAGTTCCTCTTGTAGTTTTAGTTGATGGTGGTAGTGCATCTGCAGCTGAGATTATGGCAGGTGCTATCAAGGATTATGGCATCGGAACACTTATTGGAACCAAGACTTACGGTAAGGGTATAGTTCAGAGTATCCTTCCTTTACAGGATGGTTCTGCAGTTAAGATTACAACAAGCAGATACTTTACACCCAACGGTAACAATATCCATAAGATTGGTATTGAACCTGATGAAGAAGTTAAGTTTGACGCTGATGCATACCTTAATGAAGATAGAGACAATCAGCTTGAGTACGCTATGGAGTATCTTAAAAAGAAGATAACCAATTAATAAAATACGAACAAATGTTCTAAAATAATATAGACATTTTAATATAAAAATGATATGCTTACTTGTGGCATATCATTTTTGCGTTTTATTGATGAGAAGGAACAAAAATGGAATTTAAACTTCATTCGGAATATAAACCGACGGGAGATCAACCACAGGCAATCAAGGAATTGGTGGATGGGTTTAAGAAGGGCAATCAGGTACAGACTCTTTTGGGTGTTACCGGCTCGGGCAAGACATTTACCATGGCTAATATCATAGCTGCCTTGAATAAGCCCACTCTTATCATTTCTCACAACAAGACTTTGGCTGGTCAGTTGTATGGTGAGATGAAAGAATTCTTCCCTGAGAATGCGGTTGAATACTTCGTATCCTACTACGATTACTATCAACCTGAGGCGTATGTTCCGTCCACAGATACATATATTGAAAAAGATTCATCGGTTAATGAAGAGATAGATAAATTACGATTATCCGCAACTGCTTCTTTATCTGAAAGAAGAGATGTTATAGTTGTGGCGAGTGTTTCATGCATATACGGATTGGGTAGCCCTGAAGATTACGAGAGCATGATTTTATCACTTCGTCCCGGTATGACGATGGAGAGGGATGAGCTGGTTGAAAAGCTTGTCGATATGCAGTATGAACGTAACGATATGGATTTGGCCAGATCTACATTCAGAGTAAGAGGCGATACACTCGAGATAGCCAAGGCTGAAGGCGGCGAAGGTGTAGTTAGAATATCGTTTTTCGGAGACGAGATAGAAGAAATTGCGGAGATTGATCCTGTTACCGGCAAAAAGAAATCTTTGCTTTCTTATGTCGCTATATTCCCTGCATCGCACTATGTAATATCCAAAGACAAGATAGAAATAGCATGTAAAAAACTTGAAGAGGAATTAAAAGAACGCGTCGAGTTTTTCAAGAGTGAGGAAAGATACGTTGAAGCGCAGCGAATCTTGGAGAGAACAACTTTTGATATTGAGATGCTTAGAGAGACAGGTATGTGTTCAGGCATAGAAAACTATGCACCTGTTTTGTCGGGCCTTAAGCCCGGAGATCCTCCTCATTGTTTAATGGACTTTTTCAAAGATGATTTTTTGATGATTATTGATGAGTCCCACATTTCAATTCCGCAGATTGGAGGTATGTATGCAGGAGACAGAGCAAGAAAAAATACTCTTGTCGACTTCGGCTTCAGACTTCCCAGTGCACTTGATAACAGGCCCCTGTCTTTTGATGAATTTGAGGACAGAATCGATCAGCTCTTATGCGTATCAGCAACACCTTCGAAATACGAAGAAGAACACGAGATGCTAAGAGCACAGCAGATTATCAGACCCACAGGTCTTCTTGATCCTGAGATTTCAGTCAGACCTACTGAAGGACAGATAGACGATCTCATTTCAGAGATTAACAAGGCGACGAGTGAAAACGGAAAAGTTCTCGTTACAACACTTACAAAAAGAATGGCAGAAGATCTTACAGAGTATCTTAAGGAAGTTGGAATCAGAGTTAAGTATCTTCACTCGGATATTGATACTTTGGAGAGAGCAGAGATTATCAGAGACATGCGTCTTGATGTGTTCGATGTTTTAGTCGGCATCAACCTTTTAAGAGAAGGACTAGACATCCCTGAGATATGTCTTGTTGCGATTCTTGATGCGGATAAAGAAGGCTTCCTTCGTTCTGCAACCTCTCTTATTCAGACTGTCGGACGTGCGGCGAGAAACTCGGAAGGCAGAGTTATCATGTATGCGGATCAGATAACCGATTCGATGAAGATAGCAATAGATGAGACTTCAAGACGTCGTGAGATTCAGATGAAATATAATGAAGAACATGGCATTACTCCTACAACTATCAAGAAGGCTGTAAGAGATGTTATCTCTATTTCGAAGAAGGTTGAAGAGACCGAAAGCAAGTGGGAACTTGAGCCTGAGAGCATGAATGCCGATGAACTTGATGATCTTATTGCTTCACTTGAAAAGCAGATGAAGAAGGCTGCCACGGATCTTGATTTTGAGAGTGCTGCAACATTCAGAGATAAGATTATAGAGATTAAAAAAATACGTAATGAATTAGAGTAAAGTTTAAATAATCTGCAGATAATTAATTAAACAAGTAACTAATAAATAATTGAGGTAAGAAAATGGCTGACAAGATGCTAAAAAAAGGCGACGCCATAAGAATAGTCGGTGCAAGAGAGCACAATCTAAAAGGGATAGATGTTGAAATCCCTCGTAATAAATTTGTAGTAATAACAGGTTTATCAGGATCGGGAAAATCATCCCTGGCTTTTGATACTATATACGCCGAGGGACAGCGTAGATACATGGAATCTTTATCTTCGTATGCAAGACAGTTCCTCGGACAGATGGAAAAGCCCAATGTAGAGATGATAGAGGGTCTTTCTCCTGCTATAAGTATTGATCAAAAATCAACTAACAGAAATCCCAGATCAACTGTCGGAACCGTAACTGAGATATATGATTATTTCAGACTTTTATATGCAAGAATAGGTATTCCTCATTGCCCCGAATGTGGCAGAGAAGTATCAAGACAATCCGTCGATGAGATGGTTGATAGAATACTTGCTTTAAAAGAAGGTACTAAGATTCAGATTCTTGCGCCGGTTATCAGAGGAAGAAAAGGTGAGCATGAAAAGCTTTTAGCCAAGGCTTCCAAGAGCGGATATCTTCGTGCAAGAATAGACGGCAGCATATATGAACTTGATGAGGAGATTAAGTTAGATAAAAACATCAAGCATGACATAGATATAGTTATTGACCGTCTTGTTGTTAAGGATGGAATTCAAAGTCGTCTTTCGGAGTCTGTAGAGAATGCATTGAATCTTTCACAAGGTCTTCTTACAGTAGCAGATTCAGAGAATAACGAGATGCATTTTTCGCAGTCGTTTTCATGCCCTGATTGCGGTGTGAGCATAGATGAGATTGAGCCCAGAAGCTTTTCGTTTAACAATCCTTTTGGCGCTTGTCCTGTGTGTGATGGACTTGGATTCAAGAGAGAGTTTGATATTGATTTGATGATTCCCGACAAGAGCCTTTCGTTATCAGAAGGTGCAATTCAGGTTATAGGATGGAAGAGCAGTAAAAAAGACGGATCATTTTCCAATGAAGTGTTAAAAGCATTATCAGAGCATTTTAAGTTTTCTCTTGATACTCCTTTTGAAAAATTACCTGAGAAAATCAAAGATATAATTATTAACGGAACAGATGTTGAAGTAAAAGTTCACTATGAGAGTTCAAGAGGTAGAGGTGTATATCCCATTAGATTCGAAGGACTTCTTCAAAACGTCATCGACAGGTATCGCCAGACTCCTTTTGATAAGGCTAGACTTGAGTATGAAAAATACATGTCGGATACCTTATGCGCAGAATGTAAGGGAATGAGACTTAAAAAGACATCGCTTGCCGTTACCGTATGCGATAAGAACATATACGAGATTACATGTATGCCACTTGTAGATCTTCATGAGATGATGAGCAACATGACGCTCACGGGCAACATGGCATTAATAGGCAATCAGATATTAAAAGAGATTCGTGCAAGAGTCGGATTCCTTAATGATGTAGGACTCGGATACCTTGCTTTATCACGTCCTACAGGCACGCTATCGGGTGGTGAGGCGCAACGTATAAGACTTGCCACACAGATTGGCTCAGGACTTGTAGGTGTAACTTATATTCTTGATGAACCCAGTATTGGTCTTCACCAAAGAGATAACGATAAACTCTTAGCATCTCTTAAGAGACTTAGAGACTTAGGTAACAACCTTATTGTTGTAGAACACGATGAAGATACTATGCTTCAGGCTGATTATATCGTCGATATCGGACCGCTTGCCGGTGAAAAGGGTGGACAGGTTGTAGCCTGCGGAACAGCAGAAGATATCATGAAGTGCGAAAACTCTTTAACAGGTATGTATCTTAAGGGAGATTTATTCGTTCCCGTTCCTGCTACTAGAAGAGAGCCTGATGGTTTCATAACCATTCAGGGTGCTTCAGAAAACAATCTTAAGAATATCAATGTTGATATACCTTTGCGTGTATTTACTTGCGTAACAGGTGTTTCGGGTTCCGGAAAGAGTTCGCTTATTAACGAGATACTTTATAAGAGACTTGCAAGAGATCTTAACAGAGCACAGGTTATACCCGGTAAGCATAAGGGCATAAAAGGCATAGACAAGCTTGATAAGGTTATTGATATTGATCAGTCTCCAATAGGCAGAACACCTAAGTCGAATCCTGCTACTTATACAGGTGTATTTGACCTTATAAGAGATTTATTTGCAGAGACCAAGGATGCCAAGGCAAAAGGATATGCCAAGGGCAGATTCTCATTCAATGTTAAAGGCGGTCGATGCGAGGCTTGCTCAGGTGATGGTATCGTCAAGATAGAGATGCATTTCCTTCCCGACGTATATGTTCCCTGTGAAGTATGTGGCGGTAAGAAATATAACAGGGAGACTCTCGAAGTTAAGTATAAGGGCAAGAGTATATCCGATGTTTTGGAGATGACTGTTGCGGAAGCACTTGAGTTCTTTGATGCGATTCCTCAGATTAAGAGAAAACTTCAGACACTTAACGATGTAGGTCTATCATACATAAGACTTGGACAGCCTTCCACGCAGCTATCAGGTGGTGAGGCGCAGCGTATCAAGCTTGCTACAGAACTAAGCAGAACCTCAACAGGAAACACTGTATATATTCTTGATGAGCCTACAACCGGACTTCATTTTGCGGATGTTCATAAGCTCGTAGATATCCTTCAACGACTTACCGATGCAGGAAACACAGTTATAGTTATTGAGCACAATCTTGATGTTATAAAAAATGCTGACTATATAATCGATCTTGGACCCGAAGGCGGCGACGGCGGTGGAACAATAGTTGCCACAGGTACACCTGAAAAAGTTGCCAAGATAAAGGAATCCTTTACGGGTCAGTATATTAAAAAGATGCTTACTAAAAATACGACAAAAAGCACTACAAAAAATACAGCAAAAAATAAAAGAAAAAACTAAAGTTATTCGTCTGACATTCGATATATTTAGTGTAGACGTAAGACAAGGAGGTCTCGTAATACAGGTCTCCTTTTTTATGTGCATTTTTCCTTTTACTTATTCGTCTTTTTGTAGTATAATCATCCTAGATTATTGTGCAAAAATACATACTACATAGATAAGCACTACGGAAAGGAAAAGGAAATGCAGAACTCGGATTTGGGAATTGATTTAGGTACAGCGTCCGTACTTGTATATGTTAAAAATAAGGGCGTTGTTTTAAAAGAGCCCTCGGTTGTGGCTTTTGATAAAGATACCAATAAGATTAGAGCAATCGGTGAAGAAGCCCGTCTGATGATAGGTAGAACACCCGGAACAATTCAGGCAATAAGACCTCTTAGACACGGAGTTATTTCCGACTATACAGTTACAGAGAAGATGATGAAATACTTCATCCAAAAGGCAGTCGGAAGAAGAATGTTTAGAAAACCCAGAGTTGCCGTATGTGTTCCTTCAGGAGTAACCGAAGTTGAGAGAAAAGCCGTACTTGATGCTACATATCAGGCCGGCGCAAGAGATGTATCCATTATCGAAGAGCCCATCGCAGCAGCTATCGGAGCAGGTATCGATATCAGTAAGCCCTGCGGAAACATGATAGTTGATATCGGTGGCGGTACAACAGATATAGCAGTTATTTCACTTGGCGGTACGGTTGTCAGTGAATCCATTAAGATAGCAGGCGATGACTTTGATGAAGCAATCGCCAAGTACATCAGAAGAAAGCATAACTTATCCATCGGTGAAAGAACAGCCGAGGATATTAAGATAAAAATAGGATCTGCATACAAGAGACTCGAAGAAGATTCTATGGAAGTTAAGGGACTTAACGTTTTGTCCGGACTTCCCAACACAGTCACAGTTACATCGACAGAGATGGAAGAGGCATTAAAAGAAACTACAACTCAGATTGTAGATGCCATCCACTCAGTACTTGAAAAGACTCCGCCTGAACTTTCAGCAGATATAGCCGAAAGAGGTATAGTTCTTACAGGTGGCGGTTCGATGTTAAGAGGACTTGAAGATCTTATCGAGATTAAGACCGGAATTGAGACCAATACAGCCAACGAACCCTTGACTTGCGTGGCTATCGGTACCGGAAAATATGTAGAATTCCTTGATACAAAATACTACGAAGTATAAACGGGAGTAAAGGAATATGTTAAAAGGTCTCTATACAGCTTATACCGGAATGCTTAATGAGCAAAACAGAATGGACGTGCTCACTAATAACTTAGCCAACTCTGCTACGATAGGCTTCAAAAAAGAAGGTTCTACATCGCAGGGTTTTGACAGTGTCCTTGCATACAGAATTAAAGACATGCAGGGCGCAGGAACATGGAGCGACGTTAACATCGGTATAGGTACCCCCGGAGTTAAGATCGGCGAGAACTACGTTGATTATTCTCAGGGAGCATTCAGAGAGACCGGCAATACATTTGATCTTGCTTTGTCGGGAACCGGATTCTTTAACATAGAGTTTACGGATAAGGCCGGCAATACAACTACCAAGTACACCAGAGACGGTAACTTCTCATTAAGCAAGGAAGGATATCTGGTTACAAAAGATGGTGATTTTGTTATAGGCGAGGGAGCAGGTGGTGCTTCCAATCACATACAGGTTGACCCCAACAAGCCTGTATCCATTGATACAGCGGGCAGGGTTATGCAGGGCGATCAGATTGTCGCAACCATCAAGGTTACGGATTTTGAAGACTATAATTACCTTGAGAGATATGGCGAATCAATGTTTGAGCCCGTTGAAGGTGCTCAGATTATCAATCCCAACGCCAAGATAGTAAGCGGATATCTCGAACAGAGTAATGTTCAGACGGTTGAAGAGATGGTTTCTCTGATAAGCATTACCAGACAGTACGAAGCCAACCAGAAGCTTATACAGACCTACGATTCATCGCTTGAGATAGCGGTCAACAGACTTGGAAAGCTCTAATGAACATTCGGACAGACAGTGTTAGGTACGGAGGACAGATATGGTAAGATCATTATGGACAGCAGCATCAGGAATGATTGCTCAGCAAAACAACGTAGATACAATTGCTAACAACCTTGCTAATGTTAATACAACAGGTTATAAGACAGAGGTTGCAGAATTCAAATCTCTTTTATATCAGGATATTCAGGCTAAGACAACATCAGGCAATGGTGCTACCAAGCCCGTCGGTGCTCAGGTCGGATTGGGTGTTCGTAACTCATCCGTATCATCCAGATTTTCACAGGGCAATTTTTATGATTCTACCAATGATCTTGCATTCGCTGTAAGCGGTGACGGTTTCTTCGCATACAGAGGACAGGATCAGAATACATACTATACAAGAAACGGTGATTTCCATCTTGCAACATACGGAACAGGACTTGCTCTTACCACAAGCGACGGCAACTGCATTCTTGATACCAACGGTAAGACCATCGAGTTTGACTCAAGTATTGTAGCAAGCAAGATTACCGTAACGGGTGACGGAGAGATATGTTATCCCGACGCTTCCAACAATCCCAAGCCCATGGGTATCAAGATAGGTCTGTGGCAGTTCAATAACCCCACAGGTCTTGATAAGATCGGAGACAGCTCTTATGCAGTGACCGGTGCTTCGGGTGCGGCACTTAACGAGGATACAACTCAGGGCCTTACCAAGAGCGACTTAAGACAGGGATATCTCGAAGGCTCCAACGTACAGGTAGTTGACGAGATGGTTAATATGATTGTTGCACAGAGAGCGTATGAACTTAACTCTAAGGCAATTCAGGCAACGGATGAGATGATGAGCCAGGCTAACCAGCTTAGAAGATAAGGAGTAGCTTATGGATTTAGGTAATATATCATCAACATATTCACAGTATGCAGATGCATTAGCTAAGACTTCCAATGCTGAGAGTCTAAAGAATAAGTTAGCTACATCTAAGGATGCTACAGACGAAGACCTCATGAAGGTATGCAAGGAATTCGAAGCATATTTTATCGAGCAGGTTTATAAAGAGATGCTTAAGACTGTTCCCGATTCGACATCAGGCTCCAATTCGACTCTTGTTGATTACTTCAAGGATCAGGCAGTTTCAGAGATTGCCAACAGAAGCGTTGAACAAAACAACGGAACAGGACTTGCTCAGAGCCTGTATGAACAAATGAGGAGAAACTACGAAAATTAATGGTTTTAAAAGGCTCGGTAGGAGCGTTTAAATATTATAGCGAATCCAACCACTTCGGAATATTCGTATTGGATACCGATGAGGTTGAAGAAGGAAACATTGTCGTAAAAGGCAATGTTTTTGGCATTTCAGAGGGGGATTATATAGAGGTTACGGGCGAAGAAACGGACCATCCCCTATATGGTCATCAGATTAAGATGACATCATTCAAGGCAGTTCAGCCAAGTGATTCAGATTCAGTAATTAAATATCTCGCGTCAGGTGCATTAAGAGGCATCGGCCCCAAGATGGCTATACGTATATTCACTAAGTTTGGTGAAAAGACTCTTGATATTCTTGAAAATGAGCCCGAAAGACTCGCAGAGGTTAAGGGCATTAGCGAGAATATAGCCAGAAATATTGCTATGGAATATGCATCAAAAAAAGACATCAGAGAAGCTATGATGTTTTTGCAAAAGTATAATATTTCCAACACAATGGCTGCCAAGATTTATGAGCGTTATAAAGATAAAATATATGACATAGTTACCAAGCATCCATATAGAATTGCAACCGACATTCAAGGTATTGGCTTTATCAAGGCTGATGAGATAGCTAAAAATGTCGGGCTTGCAGAAAACGATGAAGAGAGAGTGGACGCAGGCATCAAGTATTGCCTTTTAACTGCAAAAGAAGATGGGCATACATATCTTCCTAAGGAAGAGTTATCGGATAAGGCATTTACGCTTCTTAATGTTGATAGAGAATACATAGTTGATCGAATATCAGACATGTGTCTTAACAACCAATTAGTGATTAAAAAGCCTGATAAAGTATTCTTAAAAACATCCTACAGAGCTGAGTCATACTGTGCGGGAAAACTTAAAACTCTCAAAGATTCTTTTGAAGAAATAATCGAGACGGAAGAAGACAGAGACAGGTTTGCAAGAAAGCTTGAAGTCTTGATGAGTCATTATGATTTTGAACTTGATGAATCGCAAAAAGATGCAATTGAAAAGGGAATCAATAATGGCATATTCTTATTAACCGGTGGACCCGGTACAGGTAAGACAACCATCATAAAAGCCCTTATAGAATATTTTTATGATGAAGACTATGATGTTGTTTTATGCGCTCCCACGGGACGTGCCGCTAAAAGAATGAGCGAGGCCACAGGCTTTGAAGCCAAGACTCTTCATAGACTTCTTGAAGCACAGACATCAAGAGAAGACAGTGACAAAACTGCTTTTATGAAGAATGAAAACAATCTCTTGGAAGCGGACGTCTTTATTATCGACGAGATGTCGATGGTTGATATATTCCTTTTTGAAGCGTTTCTTAAGGCTGTTCCCATAGGATCAAGAGTTATCTTTGCGGGCGACGCCAATCAGCTTCCGAGTGTGGGTCCTGGTAATGTTTTTTCAGACCTTTTATCATCGGGATTTTTTGAAAAAGCAATTCTTAATAAGATTCATCGTCAGAGCGAAAACAGTAAGATTGTATTAAATGCTCACATGGTTAATAACGGCGAGTGCCCTCCGCTTGATAAGAATGCGGAAAACGACGACTTTTTCTTCTTGGAAAGAAATGACAAGAGATTACTTATGAGAGATATGCTCGAACTTGTTAAAAAGAGAATTCCGGGTAAGTTCAACATAGCTCCACTTGATGTTCAGATTCTTTGCCCTTCAAGAAAAGGTGATTTGGGTGTTGAGAATCTCAATGTGATATTCCAAAAATATCTTAATCCCGAAAGTCCTACCAAGAGTGAACTTAAAAGAGGCGATACGATATTCAGAGTCGGTGATAAGGTTATGCAGATTAAGAATAACTACGATATCATCTGGAGCATCGAAGGTAAGAATCGTATCAGGGTTGAAGAAGGACGAGGCGTGTTTAACGGAGATGTCGGCATCATCACAGAGATCGACAGATTTGATAAGAGCATCACGGTTAAGTATGACAATATAAAAATAGTCAGGTATTCTAAAGATGAGATTGACGAGATAGATTTAGCGTACGTAGTAACTGTACATAAGTCTCAAGGAAGTGAATATCCTGCAGTTATAATTCCGATACTTGATACTCCCGCACAACTTTTAAATCGCAATCTTTTTTACACGGCAATTACACGTGCTACTGATTGTGTAATGATTATGGGAGATTCAAAAAAAGTAGAGGAAATGGTTAAAAACGATTTTAGAAGAAGGCGTTATACCGACTTCTTGGAGAGATTAAACGAGGTAATGGCTTATATTGATTGAAAGACTTCTTTTCCCAAGAAGATGCCCCATCTGTGATGAGGTGATTTCTTCAAAAGAATATATATGCAAAAAA
>JAEEQX010000115.1 GCA_016285575.1 Lachnospiraceae bacterium | reverse complement strand
CAACGAATGAAAAAAACTTCTCTTCCGTCTCCATCTGTAACACAGGTGCATTATCATTTTGGAAATGATAGTATGTCCTTTGCCAGAGATCCGTATGCGGTTCTGTTGTGATTTCTATTCTGTTCTCGTTAAGAACAAACACTCTCGGAGTTCTTGTCCATTTCATCTTTTCAATCATCGCGTACTCCTCCTTCTTCTTAGTATGTTATGCTGGAAGTTAATCTGTTTAGAAAAACCAAAAGTTAACGTTGCTATACTATGTTAAAATCTAATTTCTTATAAATTTCTCATCTGACGATGGCATATCATCAGAAATGAATCTTTCTACCTTCATATGCAGATTATACTTCTCACGTAGTTCCATGATAGTCTGCATCATCGGTGAGGCATGGTGTTTATCTATTGCTTCTTGGTCTTCCCATGCATCAATCAAAAGAACTGTCTCTGAATCTTTCATCGGAAAGAAATACTCATATCTGACATTTCCTTCTTCCGCACGAATTTTATTCGCAGTCCCGCTGCTTTCCATCTCTTCCACGAATCTGCGAGCACTTCCGTTTTCACCTGTATAATAAAGATTAACTGTAATCATATAAAACTCCATCTAGTGCTGAAAATCAAAATTTTCTAAATCTAAATTATTTAAGCAATCCACCATGGAATACACATTCATAAACTTTTATATTGCCCTGATAGATTTCCTCATATCCTTGAAACCACGTAAAATCGCCGGTCACTTTACATCTGTATGTATATTCTCCTGATTGATATAACTCAGGCCCTCTGTATGGCATCTTCTCATCCGCAGCTCTCAAAGCTTCTTTCAAGAAGTTACCGCTAAAACCATCTGACAATACTCGTCCCATATAGTTCATTGCATAGACAGCCTGTCCGGCCTTCCATACAGCTTCTTCTCCGGCAAATTCTTCTCCGCCTACATAAGTATCGTGATAAATGTACTTACCATTCTCATATCTGAAGTCATGAGAAGAAGGTCTGGTTGAATCAACCTCATTCATAAATGCAGCATAAGTGTTAACATTTGCTTCCAATCTGAAAGCTATCAGTTCATCAAGATCAGTACATGATTCATTCTTTATATTCATAGTACAATCCTGATCTTTAACCAAATAATCAACACTTACACTCATAAGGTCACTAATCTGAATAAGATTTGAAATATCCGGATATATCTGCCCGGATTCCCATTTTGCAACAGCTTGTCTTGAAACACCCAGCTTATCTGCAAGTGTCTCTTGTGTATATCCTTTATTCTTTCTAAGTATCTGTAATTTTTCTGAAAAGATCATTTCTCATCACCTCCGCTATCAGTGTACAAAACAGCGGAAATTGTCTCAATAAATCATTAGTTGCTTTTTTGCTACTTATGTTATACAAATAAGTCATTTAGAAATACTGTAATATTTTTTTTACTCGTACCAAGTAACTTTTAGTCCTTGTATAACATCGCAAGCATAGTTATCACCTTTAAAAGTTGTATAGATAGATCCAGCATTATTATATGTACTCTCGCAACTATCCGTATAACCTTCTGTATCGTGTCTGCCTTCTAAGAAGTATGTTCGAATAGTTGCATTAAAACGCATACTGGCAGGGTTAAATGATACTTCTATCACATCTCCATTGAGACTAACAGACTTTATATCGCCTTCAAAACTGCTCAGGTTTTCTTCCAATGCTTCTTTTCCATGTTCAGCATCTTCTGGAGAATTATATTGTCCATAATATATTGCGCTTACTGCTTTACCTGTTTGCGTATCAAAAACAAATTCAAGTCTGTCAGGTGTACCTGGTGCATATAATCCGCTTATCATATCTCCATTAGGATCCATGTAATTCATATTGAATGCATCTTCAAGACCATATACCGATGATGCGACAGATTGCCAATCTTCGATTCCGGTTACAACTATTTTACTGTATACTTTTCCTTCTACTGTAGTAATGTCTGAAGCGTTTTCTTCATTGTTTTCGTTTTCTTCATTTTGGTCTTCCTCAATACTGAAATTATTATTTTCTGAGTCAGCAGGATTTTCTATTTTTGTTTCATCTGTTTCTGTTTGCTTTTCGGGCAACAAAGCATTACTTTCACAAGCACATAATCCCATCACGCTTAAAGCAATAATTGTTGCAACTAATGTACGTTTTCTCATATTATCCTTGTATGATTAATTCAGAAGCTAATTAACATACGTTCCTTTCTTTTTAATAACTGTGCCATAATACATTCAGATACTGCGGACTTTAAATTATTTTTCTGTAGCATTGACTACTTAGTAGGAGTGTATTGCCATTGCCTTTATCTGAATTGTTTATAAGCTGGATGTGCCATTTATTTAGAGCACTTATTTCAATCAAGAGTACGAGGATAATCGTCGGTGGATATCACAGTATCAAATCTTAATTGAAAGGAGAACCTTATGATTTACGTCGGCATTGATATTGCCAAGTTCAACCATTATGCCTCTGCCATGTCTTCTGATGGCGAAGTGCTACTTGAGCCTTTTAAATTTACGAACGACAATGATGGCTTCTGTTTTCTGGTTTCCAGACTCAGTTCATTCGATATGGACCAGATCATCATTGGTCTTGAATCAACGGCTCACTACGGCAACAACCTTTTATCATTTCTTGTTCCTAAAGGTTACAAAGTTTGCCTTATCAACCCTATTCAGACTTCTACGATGCGAAAGAACAACATTCGTAAAACTAAAACTGACAAGGTTGATACCTTTATCATTTGTAAAACTTTAATGATGCATCCTCACAGGTTCGTTACTCTTTATGACATTGGTTTAATGCAACTCAAGAACCTGGGCAGATTCAGACAAAAGATCGTGAAGCAGCGTACTCGTTTGAAAATCCAGTTGACTTCTTACGTGGATCAAGTTTTCCCTGAACTGCAGTATTTCTTTAAATCCGGAATACATCAAAAAGGATGCTATGCGCTTCTTAAAGAAGCACCTTCGCCGGATGCTGTTGCTTCCATGCACTTGACTCATCTTACGCACCTTTTGCGATTGGCTTCCCACGGTCATTTCCAAAAGGAAACTGCTGTAGAGTTAAGAGTTCTGGCACAGAAGTCTGTCGGCTCCAGCGACAAATCTTTATCTATTCAAATCACTCAGTCCATTGAACAGATTGAGTTATTGGATAGGCAACTTGAAATGATTGAATCCGAAATGAAAGACATTGTTTCGTCTCTGGATTCCGTTATCATGACCATACCTGGCATTGGATATGTTAACGGAGGTATGATTCTTGGAGAAATCGGCGATATTCACCGTTTCTCAAGCCCTTGTAAACTGTTGGCTTTTGCAGGGTTGGATCCCTCTGTATATCAATCAGGAAACTTCGAAGCCAAACACACTCGAATGTCGAAGCGCGGATCTCGTTCTTTGCGCTACGCCTTAATAAATGCTGCACACAATGTGGTGAAGAATAACGCGACATTTCGAGATTATTACAACCAGAAAATGTCTGAAGGTCGTTCGCACTACAACGCTTTAGGACATTGTGCAGGAAAACTCGTCCGTATCATATATAAAATGTTATCTGACGACGTTCCTTTTAACTTAGCTTAGCAAAGGCTTTAATATAGATTTCGAAAGGCCTTCGCTGGAAGGTCTTGTTAAGGTCAGCTATTTTTGAGCCATAAATCAAACGAAATATTCGCTAAATTTTTCCTTGACTATTCATAGCTGGTCTCCCAAAAGTACACTTTATATAACTGAATGGCGATGATTTAGAAAAAAAAAATCAAGAAAAATCACTTTGTTCATATTAAAACTCTTTTCTTGGGACAATACCCAAACTTTTGTTGATTTCATCATAGAAATCGCCCATAGCCGAAAGAGAATGATACTTTACTACGTATCTTCTTGATTTGGCTGAAATATCTTCCCACTGTTGTGGATTATCTAACAAATTTTGTA
>JAEEQX010000032.1 GCA_016285575.1 Lachnospiraceae bacterium | reverse complement strand
CAATAACGTCTAACGCATTGTTTAAATCCACTGCTTCGTTAGCATAAAAAGCTGCACCCATGGCAACAAAAAGAAGGGAATCTTCAGGACAGATTCCTTCACACTTAAGCGCCTTGTCGAATGCTTTTCTAAGCTCTGACATGAATGTCAAAGGGCCGCCAAGATATACGATTTTTCCTTCAATGGGATGACCCTGCGCAAGACCTGTGATAGTCTGATTGACTATGGCTGTAAAGATACTTGCAGATATATCTTCTTTTCTTGCACCCTGATTTAAAAGGGGCTGAATATCAGTCTTAGCAAATACACCACAACGTGATGCAATAGGATATATCTTCTCTGCTTTCTTAGCGAGTTCGTTCATATCATCTGCGGATACCTGCATTAAAGATGCCATCTGATCAGCAAAAGCACCTGTACCGCCAGCGCATGTACCGTTCATACGAACTTCAAGATTGCCCTGTAAAAAGAGAATCTTGGCATCCTCGCCACCAAGCTCGATAACTACATCTGTGTCGGGAAGTTTTTTAGTAATTGCAACCTTGGTAGCATATACTTCCTGTACAAAAGGAATACCTGCTTTTTCTGCTAGGCCCATGCCTGCAGAGCCTGATATTGCGCATACTACGGGCTCATGAATATCGAACTTGTCGATAAGGCCCTTTATTACTTCTTTTGTTTTTTCACTGATGAGCGTAAAGTGACGCTCATAGCTTTTGTGTATTAAGTTTCCTTCGTCATCGAACACAACTGACTTAATCGTTGTGGAACCGATGTCTATACCTATCTTCATTACTAAAAACTCATCCTGTTACATAAATCTTTTTAGATATCTTAGATATCTTAGTCCAATCTTGGACCATGAGAAGCCAAGCGATGACAATACACCACATGTAAAGTCGTTGCTCATAGGGATGTTTCTTGAATTGGATGCAATCGATGAATAGAACGAAAGCACTGCAACATCCTTATCTGTAATCTTTTCTTTTAAGAGCTTATCAAAGATTTCTCTGGGTACTCTCTTACAACTGAAAAGAAGCTTATCCGCAAGTTTTTCGATAGTGAATAAATGCGGGTTATATAAATGATAAATATTGTTAATCCTGTTATGAAGTACGAGATTAACGTAAGCTGTTGCACACTCATCTACAGCAGTAAAGTCCATGGGGAATTCTGCTATCTCAGGACTATATAGTTTAGCCTTAAAGAGGCCTCTTGCTCTTCCGATGAATCCATTGTCCTCAGCGTTCTTTTGGAACATACCGTCGGACATTCTCCAAGTCAAGTTACCGATTCTATAGATGTTGGCTCTGAGTCCTTCTTTTCTTGCAAGAAGTACTTCTTCCTCAGCCTTATACTTGGAATGGATGTATACGTTTTGTACGTAGTTCTGACCAATGTCTAAAACGAACTCGTCGAATACTCTGTCAGTCTTGGGAATTGATACTGTACCTACACCACTTACTGAAGCAGTGGATGTATAGTGAAGTACTGCATGTGCATCCTTACAGAAATTGATGACATTCTTGGTACCGATTACATTGGTTCTCTCGAAGTCTTCGTAGTGACCTGCGTGATGTACGTTAGCTGCAGTATGAATAACTGTATCAACCTTTCTAACAAGGATTGAGTATTCTACATCGTTAAGTCCAAAATGCTCTGTTTCGATATCGCCCTTAACGACCTTATAGTTAAAGTACTGATACTCCTTGGGGAAGTATCTTCTTAAAGTTGAACGGAGTCTATCTTCATTACGAACAAGACAAACTACCTTAACCTTACTCTTAAGTAACTCTCTTAAAATATGAGCACCCAAGAATCCTGTGGCACCTGTTAAGAATACACACTTGTGAGGATTCTTATATAACATGTTGGACTCTTTTAAGATAATCGAGTTAACGTCAGTTCTATTCTCCTCTGCTTCGAATTCATTGCTTCCAGCCATGAATTTTGCAAGAGTTTCTGCTGTAGGATTCTCATATAAATCCTGTGCATTAATACCAAGTATTCCTGCTAATTCGAGTGCACCGAGTGAATCGCCGCCAAGTTCGAAAAAGTCATCAAGTACGCCGACTCTTTTTGCCAAGATCTGTTCAAATGCATTGACAATCTTTTCTTCAAGAGGAGTCGAAGGAGCCTGGTATTTTACTTCATTCTTAACAAGCTGATTCTTAATTCTTTCCATCAATTCATGACGCTTAATCTTAAGTGTCGTGGTCTTGGGAAAGTCCTTACTTGTAAAGCTGATGAATGTAATCTTTTTATATGGAGGCAGGGTTTCGTTAAGCTTTTTAATGCTGCCCTCTATTGCTTTTTTCTTATCCTTGTCTCCGGGATTAAGAGGAAGAATCAGAGTGCAGAGTCTTCCCTTATCAGCATATACGAATACATCTTTAACGCCTTCGATAGCTGCAATCTTTTCCTCAAGTTCCTCGGGATATATATTTTTACCATTATCAAGAATAATGATGTTTTTGCATCTGCCTGTAAGGAAGAGATATCCTTCGTCATCAAGGTATCCAAGGTCTCCTGTATGGAACCATCCGTCCTCGATAGCTTCCTTGGTTGCTTCTTCATCCTTGTAGTATCCAAGCATTACTGCAGGACCCTTAACAAGGACTTCACCGTTAACTGTTTTAACGTCCATGTAGTAAGGCTTACCAACTGAACCTACTTTATTGTTGATGGGGTTATTAGCACAAACGAGCGGAGCACATTCTGTTAAGCCGTAACCCTGGAAGAGATTAACTCCAAACTCTGCGAAGCAATCACATATCTCAGGTCTAAGTGCTGCACCACCAACTACTACATTAACAAGTCTTCCGCCGAATTTATCAAGTATCTGCTTATATACTTTTCTTCTGACATCCATTCCGACAATGCCTGCAGCCTTGATAAGTTTCTTGCCGGCGTTAATCTTTTTGGCTGTCTTGGGATCACTTGTTGCGTCCTTAACTTTTTTGTAAAGTGCTTCTGCAATCGCAGGAACGATTAATAATACAGAAGGTTTGAATATATTGATATTGGCTGCGATATTCTCGAGCTTGTCATTGATGCAGATTGTTGCACCGTAGCAGAGAATACCGAGGTTATCTACAGTTAATTCGAATGTATGATGAATGGGTAATACACTAAGTACAATCTTGGGTCCGGGGAAATTGGATGCATAGTCAAGTCTATGAATCTCGTAAAGGTTACTTACGATATTGGTCTGACTAAGCATTACACCCTTGCTGACACCTGTAGTACCTGATGTAAAAAGAATCTCTGCAAGAGAATTAGGATCTGTCTCAGGCATGGGCTGTTCTTTTGTCTTTAAGAAGCCTGCGAATTTTTCGCCCATTAAAGCATAGATATCTTTTACAGCTTCTATCTTTTTCTTAGCCTGCTTTGCAATGTATTCGAATTCGTCATCGTAAAGAATCGCGTCGATATCTCCTTTTTCAAGAAGGAACATCATCTCTTTTTCAAGAAGCATCTTATCAATGGGAACTGCAACATTGGAGCTTATTATAATCGCCAAGAAAGATACAACCCATTCATAACTGGTTGAACCGATAATAGCTATATGTTTTCCTGTACAGCCATTTTTGACAAAATAAGAAGCAAGGCCATATACATCGTTACGTAAGTCCGTATATGTCCTGTCCTCTATAACTTCATCTCTGAAAAAACGGTATGCGATATTTTGAGGATATTTTTCGAATATGCTATCAACAAATTCTTTTAATGTTGTGAAATTATCTTCCATTATCCGTACCAATTAAATATATTTTCCAAACCAATTAATAGCCGTTAACTAGTCTTTAATATCAAATACTTTTGCAAAATTATCGTAGAGAATCTTTTGTCTTACTTCATCTGAAAGATTAAGCTTCATGAATCTCTCGTATTCCTTCTTGGGATTCCACATGGGGAAGTCACTTCCAAAGAAGAATCTGTCTTCGCCAAAGTGATCGATGAATCTCTCTGCTGTGTCATTGTCTATCATAAATAGCGAACTTGATGTGTCATAGTACACGTTATCAAGTATCGGGTTATGAATGGAATCCTGCCATCTTCTGTATCCGCCAAAATGAGCGCCGATTATCTTCATCTTGGGGAAATCCTTAGCCACTTTTACCATTCTGGCAGGTGATGTGTAATCATACCTGTCATCACCCATGTGAAGTAAGAGCGCAAGTCCCTGATTTTGCATCTCTTCGTATATGGGATACTGCTTGGGATCGTCTATATTAATAGCCTGCATATCATGATGGAATTTAATACCCTTAAATCCCATATCTTTGATACGCTTAATCTCTTCTTTATATCCTTCCATGTCACGGTGCATTGCAGCAAATCCGATAAGGTTCGGATGCTTTTCAAGTTCTCCGTGAAGGAAGTTATTGATACTCTCTACCTGAGCCGGTGAGAGTGCTGAAGAACATACAAGTGCGTGTGATGCTCCGAGTTCTTCTTCTAACTTTAACAAGCTGTCAACTGATGCATCCGAGTTCATGGGAATACCATAGAATTCACCAATGGATGCAGACGCTTTTACAGCAATCTTAGTCGGAAATATATGGGTGTGAGCGTCAATTATCTTCATTTTTTTAATCTACTCTTCGTCTTTCTTTTCTTCTACAGTTTCTTCCTGAGTCTCTTCTTTCTCATCAGAATCTTCTGTCTTGTCTTCTATATTCTCTTCCTTTTCCTCAACAGTTTTTTCTTCTGTGTTGGATACTTCCTCTGTAGTGTCAGCTTTTTTACCGAAGATGAATTCAAAATCTTTCTCCTTGTAGATAAAGATAATTGAAATCATAAGGAGTGCAAATCCAACTGTAATGAAACTGTCTGCGATATTGAATACAGGGAAGTTTATTATCTCTGCGTAGATCATATCTACAACATAGCCGTGGAAGAGATTACCTGTAGTAAATACTCCGTTAAGAAGTTCCACTCTGTCTACTGCATCAACTCTATCAATGAGATTACCGATTGCGCCACCTGTTAAGAAGATGAGGCATATTCTCATGATGATGTACTTTTTCTCAAAAGGCATCTTATAGAATACGTAGATAAGTGCAGCAATTACTATAGGTGTGATAATGATGAATATTATCTGCTTGTTTTGAAGCATTCCCCACGCCATACCTTCGTTTCTAACGAAGAAGATGCGTAGAACTTTATTGATTATATAAAAACCCTGTGTATCTTTAACGTACTTAAGTGTGAGTAACTTCGTCCACTGATCGATAACGATAATCGCGATTACCGAGAGTATCGGAAGTACATATTTCTTGAGTGCTTTATCCATTAAAACTTAAATTCCTTTATAAAATGTTAATTCCGTTCTCTTCAGCAACCTTGTATACTTCTTCAGGCCAGATTGATGACTGTACTTCACCGATGTGAGCACGCTGTAAGAAGAACATGCAGATTCTGGACTGTCCGATACCGCCACCGATTGTGTAAGGAAGCTTCTTCTCAAAGATTGCCTTTTGGAAAGGAAGCTCTCTTCTATCGTCACAGCCAGCCTTTTTAAGCTGATAATCAAGTGCGTCTTCATCAACTCTGATACCCATTGATGAAAGCTCAAGTGACATGCCAAGAATAGGATAATATACCAAGATATCTCCGTTTAATTTCCAATCATCATAGTCGGGTGCTCTGCCATCGTGAGGCTCGCCATTAGCAAGATCGTCACCAATCTGCATAAGGAATACAGCACCTTTTTCCTTAGTAATAAGATTCTCTCTTTCCTTGGGAGTCTTGTCGGGATACATCTCTTCAAGTTCCTTGGTTGTAATGAATGAAATCTCATTGGGAAGGAAGGGATCCATGAAATGATACTTACCGCACATATAGTACTCTGTCTGCTTAATAGCCATGTAGATTCTAAATACGGTCTCTTTTAATGTATCAATATTTCTCTCTTCTTTTAAGATAATCTTTTCCCAGTCCCACTGGTCTACATAGATTGAATGAAGGTTATCTGTATCTTCATCTCTTCTGATGGCTGTCATATCTGTGTATAAGCCTTCGCCGGGCTTGAAGCCATACTTTTGAAGAGCCATTCTTTTCCACTTAGCAAGTGAGTGAACAACTTCTACTTCAGCGTCACCCTGTTCCTTGATACCGAATTTTACAGGACGCTCAACACCGTTTAAGTTATCGTTAAGTCCGCTTTTGGGCCATACGAAAAGAGGAGCCGATACACGTGTCAATCCGAGTGCATCTGCAAGCGCTCTCTCGAAATAGTCCTTAACTTCCTTAATAGCTTTCTCTGTTTCTTTTATACTCTGGGGGGATTTATATCCCTTGGGTACAACGATGTGTTCCATTTTTATGCCTCCATATATAACGCATTATGGTGCCGTACTTTTTTTAAAGCCGGCACCTATGTATTTCTTTTCTATAAAAAATTACAGGTCGCAGTTATTAACTGTTCTGGGGAAAGGAATGACGTCACGGATGTTGCCCATGCCTGTTAAGTACATAATCATTCTCTCGAAGCCAAGACCGAATCCTGCATGACGTGATGAACCGTACTTTCTAAGGTCGAGATAGAAGTCATAATCTTCTTTCTTAAGTCCGAGTTCGTTCATTCTCTGAAGAAGAAGGTCGTAGTTATCCTCTCTCTGTGAACCACCAATGATTTCACCGATTCCGGGAACGAGGCAGTCCATAGCGGCTACTGTCTTGCCGTCTTCGTTAAGCTTCATATAGAAAGCCTTAATCTCCTTGGGATAATCTGTAACGAATACGGGTCTCTTGTATACTTCTTCTGTAAGGTATCTCTCGTGCTCTGTCTGAAGATCACAACCCCAGAATACCTTGTATTCAAACTTGTCGTTATTCTTTTCAAGAATCTTGATTGCTTCTGTATATGTAACTCTACCGAAGTCTGAATTAACTACATGCTCAAGTCTCTCAACTAGTCCCTTATCAACGAAGCTATTAAAGAAGTTCATCTCTTCGGGAGCATTCTCCATAACGTATCTGATGATGTACTTAATCATGCTCTCAGCTAAAAGCATGTCATCCTCAAGATCTGCGAATGAAATCTCGGGCTCAATCATCCAGAACTCTGCAGCATGACGTGTTGTGTTGGAGTTCTCTGCTCTGAATGTAGGTCCGAATGTGTATATATTCTTGAATGCCTGAGCATATGTCTCGCCGTTTAACTGACCTGATACTGTAAGGTTGGTGTTCTTACCGAAGAAATCCTGTGTGAAATCTACCTTACCATCATCTGTAAGAGGGATATTTTTCATATCAAGAGTTGTTACCGTGAACATCTCGCCTGCACCCTCACAGTCAGAACCTGTGATAAGAGGTGTGTGTACATATACGAAATCTCTCTCCTGGAAGAACTTGTGAATTGCGTATGCACATAAGGAACGTACTCTGAATACTGCCTGGAATGTATTGGTTCTCGCACGAAGATGTGTGATTGTTCTTAAGTACTCAAGAGTATGTCTCTTTTTCTGAAGAGGATAATCAGGTGTTGATTCACCTTCTACCTCTACGCTCTTTGCCTGTATCTCGAAGGGCTGCTTAGCATCGGGTGTAGCAACAAGTGTACCTGTGATAATAAGTGCTGCACCGATATTGATCTTGCAGATATCATCGAAATTATTCAGATTATCGGAATATACAACCTGGATGGGTTCAAAAAATGTACCGTCATTAATAACAAGGAAACCAAAATTCTTGGAGTCACGATTGCTTCTTACCCAACCGCCGATTGTTATTTCTTTGTCAAAGTACTGTTCACGATTTCTGAAAATCTCTCTGATTTCTACCGTTTTCATAGTTAGCTCCTTTATGTCTGATTTAAACTTAATCAATATATTATAACTCAACGCTCATCTTTTTTTCAACTATAACTCGCATGTCTCTGACAAACCTTTCGGCCTGTTCGAGAAGTTTTTCCTCGTTGATTTCTTTTAGCTTGCTCTCCTCACACTCAAGTTCGAAGGCAGGATTAACTCCGTTGATGAATCTGATTCTGCCCGAATAGTTGTTGATGAACTCAATTAGCTTGTCAGGATTGATGTTTGCCTTGGGGTAAATCTCGAATCTTAAGATATTATCCCTATTCCTAATCGCCGTGATGTATTCCTCTCTCGCATAGTACTTAAGAAGCGCCATTCTTAAGAGAAAATCGGCTTCTTTGGGGATTTGACCGAATCGGTCATTTAGTTCTTCTCGCATCTCATCGTAATCCGTTTTGCCACATATCGATGCAATTCTTCTATACATCAAAAGCTTTTCATTTTCATTGATAATATATTCAGGCGGCATGAACGCATCGATGTTAAGATCGACTCTTGTGTTGAATTCTTCTTTTTCTTCCTCACCCTTGGCTGTGGCTACTGCTTCATTAAGCATCTTACAATATAGCTCGTATCCGACCGCTTCCATATGGCCCGACTGCTTAAAGCCAAGTAAGTTACCCGCACCTCTAATCTCTAGATCTCTCATACTGATCTTAAAACCTGAGCCAAGCTGGGTGAACTCTCTTATGGCCTCAAGTCTCTTGGTTGCAATCTCGCTTATTATCTTGCCCGGCTGATACATAAGGAACGCATATGCGCCTCTCTTACTTCTTCCGACTCTTCCTCGAAGCTGGTAAAGCTGTGCAAGGCCGAACTTATCCGCATTATCGATAATGATTGTGTTAACGTTTGGAATATCAAGTCCAGTCTCAATGATGGTCGTTGATATAAGTACATCTATTTCCTTATTAATGAACTCGTACATGATGTCTTCGAGTTCTCTCTCATTCATCTGACCATGTGCATACTTAATACGTGCATTGGGTAATATCTCTTGAAGCGCTGCTGCCTCTAAATGAATATCTCTAACTACGTTATGAACATAGTATACCTGTCCGCCACGGGATAATTCTCTGTTAACCGCTTCTCTTATAAGCTCTTCATTATATTCCATGATGAAGGTCTGAATAGGAAGTCTGTCAACCGGCGCTTCTTCAAGAAGCGACATATCTCTGATGCCGGTTAAACTCATATGAAGAGTTCTTGGAATAGGTGTTGCAGAAAGAGTGATTACATCTACATCATTCTTAAGCTTTTTAATCTTTTCCTTATGACCTACGCCAAAACGCTGCTCTTCATCTATGATAAGAAGTCCGAGGTTATTAATCTCTACATCTTTTGATAGGAGTCTGTGCGTACCGATAACAATATCGACCTGGCCTTCCTTGAGTCTTTTAACAGTTGCTCTCTGATCAGATGCACTTCTAAATCTGCAAAGAAGTTCTATCGAGATGGGATAGTCCTTCATTCGCTCCTTGAATGTATTAAAATGCTGCATCGCAAGGATGGTTGTGGGAACAAGGTATACTACCTGTTTACCGCCCATTACCGCCTTGAATGCTGCACGAATTGCTACCTCTGTCTTACCGAATCCTACATCGCCACAGATAAGTCTATCCATGACTTTACCTGCTTCCATGTCAGCCTTAACCGAAGCAATGGCATTAAGCTGATCCTCGGTCTCCTCATAAGGAAACATCTCTTCGAATTCTTTTTGCCATACAGTGTCTTTTTCGTATACATGACCTGTAAGGCTCTGTCTTTTTGAATAAAGTTCGACGAGTTCTTTTGCAACTATCTCGACGTTTTCTTTTACCTTTTCCTTGGTCGCTACCCATTCCTTACCGCTAAGGCGGTTAATCTTGGGCTTAGCGCCATCACTTGATGAGTACTTGCCAATTACATCAAAAGAAGTGGCGGGAACATAGAGGTTCTCACCCTTAGCGTACTCAATCTTCATATAATCCTTGGTAATCTTGTCCTGGGAGATCTTTTCGATACCCTGATATACGCCGATACCATATTCTTCGTGAACTACGTAGTCACCGACATTTAATTCGTTATAATCAAGTATCTTGGTACCTGAATATTTCTTGCCTCTTTTTCTCTTTTTATCAGATCCGAAAATGTCGGATTCGGAAAGAATGGCAAACTTAAGATCATGATATACAAAGCCCTTTTTAAGGGTGCCCATGTAAGTCATTATCTCTCCGCTTTTTATCTCTCTGTCGGGATTATCGGAGTAAAATGCAGGGATACCTTCTCTTGTAATATCATCAGCGATTCTTCTCGCTCTCGTTCTTGATGCAGAGACGAGTAAGACTCTATAACCGTCTCTTCTATATCTTCCAAGGTCGCCAATAAGTTGCGATACTGCACCGTTGTAGCTTGCTACCAATGAAGAGTTAAACTTAACCTCTTTTATATCCTTATAATCTTCTTCACATCTGTCATCAAAATCAGTTGTTAAAAGAAGCGGGAATTCAGATATATGCTTCTTAACATCGCTATATGATTCAAGTAAATCAAGTTGTGAAGGAAGTGCATAGCCCATCTGAATTCTATGGGAAAAACTATCCTTAAACTCGGTCTCGGTATTGTTTCCTGCAAGATTAACTTTTCTTGGTTCATCTATTGTGATAAGAACTTCGCGACCTCTTAAGAGATTAAGAAAGCCCTCTGATGAGGGATAAAAATACTTAATGTATCCTTCAAGGTTGGCTCTTGATGAGTATGCCTGAATCTTAAGTTCAAGTGATTCCCAGTCTTTTTTGATACGTGCTGCTTCTTCAGTCTTGAACTCTTTTCTTAATTTTTCTTCCCAATCTTTTGATTCTTTTTCGATTGCTTTTAATCCCTTTTTAAGTAAGTCCTTAGGGATGATTGTTTCACTTGCAGGATAGAGCGTAATACTTTTTACCTTCTCGATTGAACGCTGGCTTTGTACATCAAAGTATCTGATGGAGTCGACTTCATCGCCCCAAAATTCGATTCTTACAGGGTTATCCATCGTAAGATCGAAGATATCCACGATACCGCCTCTTACTGCGTATTGTCCGGGCGCATCAACTATATCAACTCTCTCATAACCCATGTTTGTAAGTTTGATTGAGAGTGCTTCTGTCTCGCAGACGGAATGAACCTTGAGCGTCATGATGTTATCGTTTAAGACATCAAGTGAGATGACGGGAGTCATGAGCGCATCAATGGTTGTAACCACTGTTAAGTTCTCTGATTCTCTGAGTGCTCTGAATGTCTTAAGACGCTCCATCGCTATCTGGTTACCGCAGATATCCGCCTGAAAAAAACATACATCCTTGCCCTTGAAGTACACTGAATTCTTATTGTAAGTCGTGCACTCTTCAAGAATCTGGGATGCATGAATATCATCATAAGTAACAATCAAACGAACATCAAAAGATTCACCCAACGCATGCGTCAGGTGAATTTTCTGTGAGTCTGTTACGTTATTAATATATATTTTTTTACCACCTTTTATATGAGTCGAAGCTTCATTAAAAGCCTTGCTCTCTTTAAGTGGCGAAAAGAAATTATTCATCGCTTTCTACGCTCTTTTTAGGCACTTTCTTGTTATATATATTCATCGCCTTTTCAAGATTATCGTTAAGAATAAGCGTGGCCGCATCCACTGCTTTTTCATAGGATTCTTTTATGGTTGTCTCATCATCACCCTTAAATGTACCAAGTACGTGCTTAACGAGATCTCCGTTTTCACCCTTATCTCCAACACCCACTCTTATACGAAGGAATACTTCGCTTCCAAGGTGCGCGATAATACTTTTTATACCGTTATGACCACCTGCGGAGCCCTTGTCTCTGACTCTGATCATACCTACATCAAGTGATATGTCATCGTAGATAATCATGATTTCACTCGTTGAATCAAGCTTATAAAAATCAACGACTTCTCTAACTGCTTCACCCGAGTTATTCATGTAAGTCTGAGGCTTAACGAGGATTACTTTTTGACCGTCTATAAAGCCCTGGCCCACCTTACTTTTGAACTCATTTTTAGAGATGTCGATTCCGTATTTTTTTGCAATGGCATCCACAGAATTAAAGCCTGCGTTATGCCTCGTATTTTCATATTCTTTACCCGGATTACCGAGTCCGATTATTGCGAACATTTCAAATCCTTCTATAATGATTCTTTTCGTTTTAATGATATTCTTTTCACAATCATCAACCATTATAAATAGAAATTCCTCAAGAATCAACAAAGCACACAGTCTTTTTACAAATCGTATATTTCGTACATAAAAAGAATAAGGAGAGGATTGCTCCTCTCCTTATGTGTATCTTAATCCCCTTTTTACTATTCTTCAGGCATACTTTCGTATGCTTTCAAAACCTCTGTCTGAATATAGGTTCTAGTCTCAGTCTTAATAGGATGAGCTATATCTCTATATCCTTCATCGCCGGCCTTTCTTGAAGGCATTGCAGCAAACAAACCTTTTTCCCCTTCGATGATTTTGATGTCATGAACAACAAACTCATCATCAAATGTAATGCTTGCTACTCCCTTAAGCTTACCGCCGTCTGTCATTTTACGTACTCTAACATCTGTAATCTTCATTTTATCCACCTCCGAATTATGCTTTATATCGAATATCTGTCGTTTTGCTCTATAAGTATCTTAACTTCTCCGTCTCCTACATAATTGGAGTTAGCCCTTATAGTATCCCTACTCTCAACGATGCAATTCTCAAGATAAGTATTATCTCCGATGTATACATCATTAAGAATGATGGAATTCTTAACTACACAATTGTTTCCGACAAACACATTCTTGAAAATAACCGAATTCTCAACCGTTCCGTTAATGATACTTCCGCTTGATACGAGGCTGTTCTTAACGCAGGAGCCTACATTGTATTTTGCAGGAGGTAAATCATCAACCTTGGAATATACATCCGGATATTCTCTGAAGAAGTAATTTCTTACATCCTTCTTTAAGAAGTCCATGTTGGTCTCATAGTAATCTTCGACGCTTGCGATGTTTCTCCAGTAGCTGTCTAGCATATATGCATATATTCTCTTCATACTCTTATATCTGATAAGAATGTCAGCTACTAAGTCGTATCTTCCTTCTTCATTGGACTTTTCGATAAGTTCAATAAGAAGACGTCTTCTTACAACATATATACCGCAGGATATTACGTTGCTCTTCGCTTCAATAGGCTTCTCCTCAAATTCCTCGATGCGAAGATCTTCGTTCATCTTGACGATACCGTATCTCTCCACGTTCTCACTCTCGGGCATCTCCTTGCACACAACAGTGATATCGGACTTCTTGTCGATATGGTACTCAAGAAGTTTGTTGTAATCCATCTTGTATACGCAATCACCGGATGCAATAACTACATACGGTTCATGACTCATTTTTAAGAACTCAAGGTTCTGATAGATGGCATCTGCGGTACCTCTGTACCAGTTGCTGTTTTCGGATGTTTCAACAGGAGTGAATACATATAAGCCACCCTGCTTTCTACCGAAATCCCACCATTTTGATGAGCTAAGATGTTCATTCAGACTTCTTGCATTGTACTGTGTAAGTACTGCAACTTTCTGAATGTGTGAATTGGACATGTTACTTAGCGCAAAGTCGATACTTCTGTAACTGCCGGCAATCGGCATAGCTGATATGGCACGCTTCTGCGCAAGTTCTCTCATGCGGTTTGAATGTCCGCCCGCTAAAATGATTCCTATCGCTCTCATCAATCATCACCTGCCTTAATCAAAGTCTTGCCTGAACCTAAACACATGTTATCAAGATCTTCTGCCTTAATATCCCCCGCGATGACAGAATTCTTGCCGACTGTTATTCCGTCAGGAAGAACGGACTTTTCTCCGACGGTAACTAGGCCGTGATTGTAAATATGAGGATCGGTCTCATTTTCAACTTCATCACCGATACCAAGCTTGATATCGTTGCCGATTGTTACATTCTCAGCAACGATGGCTTTATTGATCTCACAGTTTTTGCCAATGTAGGTGTCATTCATAATGATTGAATCACGAATGACTGTTCCTTCCTCGATTGTAACCCCACAACCGATTATAGAGTTGTATACTTCCCCGCAAACTACCGTTCCTTCTCCAATAAGGCACTTCTCAACGACACTCTTCTCGCACAAATACTGAGGCGGAAGTGTATCTGACTTGGTATATATCTTCCAGTATTCTTCGTAGAGATTGAATACCGGTACTATATCGATAAGCTCCATATTAGCTTCCCAATACGAATGGAGTGTTCCGACATCTTTCCAATAACCGTTGTACTCGTATGCATACATTGGTGATCCTTTTTCATGACAATAAGGAATGATATGCTTACCAAAGTCAAGATTAGGCTGGTCAGACTTAGCAAGGAGTGCTTCCTTAAGAGTCTTCCAGTTAAAGATATATATACCCATGGAAGCGAGATTGCTTCTGGGATTCTCGGGCTTTTCTTCAAAGTCCGTAATCTTTCTGTTTTCATCTGTAATGACTATACCGAATCTTTTAGCTTCTTCCAAAGGAACGGGCATTGCAGCGATTGTAACCTCTGAGCCGCTCTTTTTATGGAAATCAAGCATTACCTCGTAATCCATCTTATATATATGATCGCCTGATAAAATCAATACATAATCGGGATTATAGCTTTCCATATAATCAATGTTCTGATATATCGCGTTGGCTGTTCCGGTATACCATTCTGTATCCGTACTCTTCTCGTAAGGTGGAAGGACCGTAACGCCACCGATATTTCTGTCCAAATCCCAAGGAATACCGATTCCGATATGGGTATTAAGACGTAATGGTTGGTACTGGGTCAATACACCGACTGTATCGACACCGGAGTTAATACAGTTACTAAGAGGAAAATCGATAATCCTGTATTTTCCGCCGAAAGCAACTGCAGGTTTTGCTACCTTTGCGGTCAAAACGCCAAGTCGACTTCCCTGCCCGCCCGCTAGTAGCATTGCAATCATCTCTTTCTTAATCATATGATCACCTCTCAAGCATCTATTGATTGTCCCCCAACAATACAATAGTTATTATACCATCAGAATTGTATGAATTATACTAACTAAACGCCTCTTTTTAACCCGCAAGCATAAGAATTTTTAGTTATTTATAATATTTTAGCCATATTTCACACCTATCTTTTGTATAAATCGCCGAATGGCAAATTTTTAACGAATTTAAAAATTTTTGCAATTTTCACAAAAGGTATAAATTTGCTTTTATTTTAACACTTACGAACTTATAATCATTATGTATTAATAAAGAAAGAAAAATCTCACTAAGGAGACCTTATGCAAATCGATTTTAATAAAAAAGGACATGTATATTTCATGGGAATAGGCGGAATCAGTATGAGCGGCTTAGCCCAGATACTCCTTTCAAAAGGATTCACGGTCTCCGGTTCAGACAGAGCACCTTCAGAGCTTACAGATCAGCTTGAAAAAGAAGGCGCTACCATATATATAGGGCAAAGAAGCGGTAATATATCAAAGGATTACGATCTCTGTGTATATACCGCAGCAATACATCCTGACAATCCCGAATACATCCGATGTCAGGAGCTCGGTATACCGATGGTAACAAGAGCTGAGTTTTTAGGACAGTTAATGCTTAACTTCAAAAACGCAGTAGCAATATCCGGAACACATGGTAAGACAACAACTTCTTCCATGGCCGGCGAGATGTTTTTGGATGCAGCTTTAGATCCTACTTTATCAATCGGCGGTATTTTACCCAGTATCAATGGAAACATCAGAATCGGTTCATCCGATTATTTCCTTACAGAAGCATGCGAATACACTAACAGCTTCTTATCACTTTTTCCCAAGTATGCTTTAATCTTAAATATAGAAGAAGACCATCTCGACTTTTTCAAAGATCTTAACGAGATTAGAAATTCTTTCCATAATTTTGCATCCCTCGTTCCTGAGGACGGCGTTCTTATTATAAGTGCCGACATTAAGGATGTTGATGAGATTACCAAGGATCTTAAGTGTAAGGTCGTAACCTTCGGTAAAGACGACAAGGCAGATTACTATCCTCTCTATATACATACAACAGAAGAAGGATACTCAGTATTTCGTCTTTCTTCTCCTTCAGGCACTACAGAGGAAATTACTCTTAGAGTTCCGGGCGAACACAATGTACTCAATGCAGTTGCTGCATTGGCACTCGCCGATACATTGAAGCTTGACCTTAACACATGTGCTAAGACACTTTATAAGTTCGAGGGTGCTAAGAGAAGATTCGAGTACAAGGGTTGCTTGATGGGAGTTGATGTATACGACGATTACGCTCATCATCCCACAGAGATTCGTGCAACACTTAACGCTGCTAAGAACTACCCTCACAACAAGCTCTGGGTAGTATTCCAGCCTCATACATATTCAAGAACCAAAGCTTTTATGGATGATTTTGCCAAGGCTTTGGCTATAAGTGACAACATAGTATTAACAGATATCTATGCTGCAAGAGAAAATGACAATCTTGGAATATCATCCGAAGATTTGGTAGAAAAAATAGAAGAACTCGGGAAAAAATGCTGGCATTTCAGTTCATTTTCCGACATTGAAAATTTTTTATTACAAAAATGTATCCCCGGCGATATGTTGATAACCATGGGGGCCGGAGATGTACAAAAAATCGGAGAAAACCTGCTTGGCAGTTAATTATCAACATTATCCACATTTTTTTGGAGATTTTTAATCAACAGAAGATGTGGATAATTTTTATTTACATAATAAATTCTGACATCCCTTGTTTATCAATCATAAGAGAATTTTTAACTATTTATGTTAACTCTTTTGTCAGAGTTTTCCACATTGTCAACGAAGCCGCAAACCCTTGCAAATACAGCGATTGACACATATTTAACGCTTTACTTTTAATTGGATTCATCATATAATTACCCTTGCTAAAAACAAGCTTACCGGCTTAGGGGGAATTAAATAATGAGTATCATAAAGTTATACACGGAGGACGCTGATCCGGGTGTTACTTTGATATCCAATGTATTTATCGATTATTTTCTGAAAGATGCCAATGACGCGCAATTAAAAGTTTATCTGTATCTTGTTCGACATATAAGTAATCATAAACCATTTGACATATCAAATATCGCAGACGAATTCAATCATACGGAGTCTGATGTAATTCGCTCTCTTAAATATTGGGAGCAGAAGCAGGTTCTCTCTCTAGAGTATGATGGCAATTCAATATGCGGAATAGAGTTCCATAAACTCGACGAATCAATGTTTGTTCAAAAAGGCGCACTTCATATGTTTCCTGTACCTGCTAAGGAGAGCGATAAGGCTGCTCCCGCAGAGAAAGAAAAACAATACAGTGCATCAGAACTTGCAGAGATGGCTAAAGATGATCCCGAATGGGCATCAGTTAAGGCAGTCGTTGAGAGCTACCTTAATAAGCCTCTTACAATTAAGGACTTACAGGTTATCGCTCATATATATAAGGATCTCGCATTCTCTGTTACAGACATCGACGCACTTATGGATAAGTGCTTATCGGACGGCGTGACAACAATGCGCGGTATCAAGAAGGTTGCTGAGAAAGAATACATCTCAGAGAAAGTAACTCCTTCGATATCTGCAGTAATGGGCGCCCTTGGTAACGACTCCACTCCCACTCAGGATGAATTAACATTCATCAATAAGTGGCTCTCAGATATGAGTCTTGAACTCGTATTGGAGGGATGCAGAAAGGCTTCTTTGTCAACCAATTCCAATCGTATACAGTATGCAAACGGTATCTTTAAAAACTGGAAAGCACGCGGTATCAAGACCATAGAAGATATGGCTAAGGAAGAGGAAGCATTCAGGCTTAATAAAGAAGCAATTAAAAAGCAATCCCAGTCTGCCAAAACTACTTCCAATAAGTTTAAGCAGTTCACACAAAGTAACTACGACTTTGATGAGATTAACAGAGAGCTTGGAATCAAGTAAAGGAATCCGACCTTGAATAACACTCAATATGAAAAGATAATGCGTCGCTATGACGAGAGACAGATTCGTCGCAATCGCCTCATAGAAGAACGCAAAAAAGAAATATACGAAAAAGTACCCGAATATCGAGAGATTGATAACCAAATAGCCTCGATGAGTATAAAGGCAGGCCTTGAGTCATTAAGCTCCAACTCATCTTCTTCCAATCTATCTGAAGAGATTGAGAATTTACGAGTTAAAAAAGGCCTTCTTTTAACCCAAGCAGGTTTCTCTATCAATTATCTCGATCCGCCATATGTGTGTGACATGTGCAAGGATACGGGGTTTGTTGGAACTAACAAGTGTTCCTGTCTTAAGCAGGCAATACTTGATCTTTCTTATGAACAAAGCAATATTAAGAACATGCTTCTTGAAGAAAACTTCGACACACTCTCCCACGATTATCACACAGGAGAAGATCTCGAAAGATTCAAGCAGGCCGAACTTGCAGCAAGAAATCTCTGTGAGAACTTTGAAAAAGAGCATGGCAATCTTTTGCTTTTAGGTTCTGTAGGAACCGGCAAATCATTTTTATCCAATTGCATTGCAAATGAGATAATAAAAAGAGGTCATTCAGTAATATACTTTTCTGCAATATCTCTTTTTGAACATATATCTTCATATAAATTTAGCAAAGATAAGTATTCGATGGATAATCCGTTAAACGATATATATTCGTGCGATCTTCTTGTAATCGATGATCTTGGTACGGAAATAACTAACGGTTTCGTCTGCTCAGAACTTTTCAATATAATTAATGAGAGACATCTTCGCAATAAGTCCACCGTAATATCAACTAATCTTTTACCGAAGGAAATCGACGAAAGATATTCATCCAGAATTTTTTCTCGAATCCATCAGTATTATGAAATGAAATCATTAAGCGGAGAAGATATCCGCAAGTATATAAAAAGAATCGAAAGAAGAAAGTGAGGATATGGCAATGCCTGAGAAACGTGACGAGATTCGCGACCTTAATTCAATTCCGGTAGGATCACTTGGTCTTATTCCCTTGGAGAGCTGCAGGGAGTTGGGAAACAAAGTTAATGATTACCTTGTTAAATGGAGACAGGAACGTGAGAATCAGCACAAAGATACTCTTCATTTTGACGGATATGAAAGAGACTCTTACATATTAAAATCCAAAACACCTCGTTTTGGTACAGGAGAAGCAAAGGGCGTAATCGATGAATCAATCAGAGGTTATGACTTATATTTCCTTGTAGATGTATGTAACTATAGCCTTACTTATAAATTATGCGGACAGATTAACCATATGTCTCCCGATGATCATTATCAGGATCTTAAGAGACTTATTGCAGCTGTCGGTGGTAAAGCAAGAAGAATCACAGTTATCATGCCTTTCTTATATGAAAGCAGACAGCATAAGCGTACAGCAAGAGAATCACTTGACTGCGCACTCGCTCTTCATGAGCTTACAGCAATGGGCGTTGATAACATCATCACATTCGATGCGCACGATCCCAGAGTACAGAACTCTATTCCTCTTAACGGATTTGAAACTGTACAGCCCGTATACCAGTTCATCAAAGGTCTCGTAAAGAACATTCCTGACATTAAGTTCTCTGCAGACTCAATGATGTGCGTCAGCCCTGATGAAGGTGCTATGTCCAGAGCAATCTACATGGCTAACATGCTTGGTCTTGATATGGGTACTTTCTATAAGAGAAGAGATTACACAAGAATCGTTGACGGAAGAAACCCCATCGTTGCTCATGAGTTCTTAGGAACAAGTGTTGAAGGAAAAGATATCCTCGTACTTGATGATATGATCTCATCCGGTGAGTCAGTTCTCGAAGTTGCTACAGCTTTAAAGGAAAGAAAGGCTAACAGAATCTTCATCCTTACAACATTCGGATTATTCACTAACGGCCTTGATAAATTCGATAAAGCATACGAAGACGGCACTATCTACCGTGTACTTACAACCAACCTCGTATATCAGACTCCTGAACTCTTAAAGAGAGAATGGTATATCAACTGTGACATGAGTAAGTACATCGCGTATATCATTGATACACTTAACCACGATGCATCAATCAGCGATCTTCTTAATCCTACTGACAGAATTCAGCGACTTTTGGCTTCAAGATCTTAACTCATAACATTTTGTTCTTACTTTAAATAAGGCAATATTTAACTCATATCATTTCAAT
>JAEEQX010000003.1 GCA_016285575.1 Lachnospiraceae bacterium | reverse complement strand
GAAGATTATGTCGGACAGCAGTTCATGGTTCCTTATGTTCATTATGATTTTAGCGAAACTACCAATATGAAGCGCGGAGATGTATCCATATTAACAGATGTAGCCGGCAAGCCCAACAAGCTTCTTACCAAGTCTGATTACGATGGATTCGGATATAAACTTGGTGCTGCTGAAGGAGCGGATTACGAAGATGCTGAACAGACTGAGATATACAATATTGAATATGCCGGCAACAAATTGTTTTTCTCTATAGCTATTATGGAGAGAACACCTGAATATGACGTAGGATGGAGATACTCTTACAAGGTTCAGAAATTTGCTAATTTTGTTAAGGACTTAAAGACAGGCGAAGTAACTAAATTATACGAAGAATAATAAGAGAGAAAAATGATTGAAGTATTAATAGTTGAAGATGATCTTGAGATTAGAAAACTCCTTGCGAATTTCTTATCTGAAAAAGGGATGAATATCACAGAAGCCAAGGATGGCGATATAGCATATGACTATATACAGGATAAAAGTTTTGACATTATCCTGCTTGATATGATGCTTCCTTATAAGACAGGTGAGGAACTTATTAAGATACTCAGAAACAATAAGAGTAAGGATGGCAATACATATACACCTGTTATCGTAATCTCGGCTAAGACCGAACTTGACACAAGACTAAACGCTATTCAATCAGGAGCTGATGATTATATCACCAAGCCTTTTGATCTTAATGAAGTATATGTAAGAATCGAAGCATTACTTAGAAGAAGTGAAGGCGGCGAATATGTCAAAAAGGACGACAATGAAGTCCTGGAAGCGTTAGGTGTTGTATTTAACGTATCGGATAACGAAGTTACATACGAAGGTAAGCCCATAAAGCTTACTGCCAAGGAAATGAAGCTTTTGCTTCTTTTCATGCAAAATCCCAAGAAGACTTTTACCAAGGCTAATCTATATAAGTCAGTATGGGAAGATGAGTATATCTACGAAGACAATACCATCAATGTACATATGAGTAATCTCAGAAAGAAATTAGCCGAGGCTACAGGTAAAGATGTAATTGAGACAGTCTGGGGAATCGGTTATCGCTTGAAAGAGGAGGAGTAATATTGAAATATATATTGCTAATTGTTATAGCAATCTTACTTCTTCTTTTGATATATGTTTCATTCAGGCTGATTGTTATTAAGCATAACCTTCGCGGTATGCGAAAAGAACTCGAGAAGACAAAAGAAGAATCATATAATCGTAATCTTAGAGTTACCCTTTTAGATAGGGACTTGGAAAAACTTGCGGCTGAGATTAACAGTAATATAGAGTATCAAAAGAATCTTAAGCTTGAGACTGCTAAGTCAAGAAAACAACTTGAGCAATCCATATCAGATATTGCCCATGATCTACGTACTCCTTTGACTGTTATAAAAGGAAATCTTCAGCTTCTTGAAAGTGAAGAGATGTCCGATAAGGGTAAGCAGTACTTGGAGGTTAGCTCCAAGAAAGCAGAATCTCTAAAAGGAATGGTTGATGAATTCTTTGAACTGTCAGTTCTTGAGAGTGATTCAAAACCCGTGGAACTGACTAAGACAGATATTATTACTTTATTATCAGAGTTCATCATTGAGAATGAATCAATAATACGTAATAAGGGATTAACTCCGAATATTAATTTCCCTGAGAATACAATATACGTAGAAGCCAATGCTGCATTGCTTAATCGTGTATTCAGTAATCTGATTGGTAATATCGTAAAATATGCTAAGGGTGATTTTGAACTTAGTGTATTAGCGGATGATAAAACCGGATGCATTATCAAGATAGGCAATGAAGTAGAAAATAAAGATGCTATAGATACAGAGCATATCTTTGACAGAACATATCGCGCTGATAAGGCACGAAGCGATGGTTCGGCAGGATTAGGACTTTATATAGCTAAGCTATTGATGGAAAAACAAAAGGGCAGTATCGAGGCAGTTATAGAAGATAATAAGTTATTCTTTATTTTATCTTTAACTAAAATATAGTATTATTATTTTATCAAAATTGAATAAAGAATTATATTTGAATAATTAAGTATAAACGGCGCATCGCGTCGTTTTTATTTTGTTTTTTTCGGTTTTAAAACTATTTTAAAACTATTTAAGAATTTCTTTAAGAAATCTCTTTAGAGTAGAATCAGAAAACAAAACGAGTAGATATATCTAAGTATTAATCAACAAATAAGTGAGGATTTTAAAATGTCAGAAAAAATAGTGGAAGTAAGAAACCTGACAAAACAGTATGGCAAGCAAAAAGCACTCGACGATGTAACTTTTTCCATTAAGAAGGGAAGTATCGTCGGCCTTATCGGACCTAACGGCGCAGGCAAGACGACTATTATGAAAACATTGGGAGGTCTTGTATATCCTACATCGGGAGAAATAGAGATGTATGGTGCAACCGATGAAAAAGGTCTTAATCATGCAAGAACAAGAATGAGCTTCATGATAGAGGCACCTTATGAAAAAGAAAAGATGACAGCGAGAGAAAATCTCGAAAAACAGCGTCTTCAAAAAGGTATTCCCGATAAGAAGAGAATAGATGAAGTATTAAAACAGGTTAATCTTGAGAACACAGGTAAAAAGATTGTTAAAAACTTTTCTCTTGGTATGAGACAGCGTTTGGGCCTTGCTAATGCATTACTTGCAAAACCTGAATTACTTATCCTTGATGAACCTATTAATGGTCTTGATCCTGAAGGAATCGTTGAGATAAGAGAACTCTTTAGAAGACTAAACAAAGAAGAAAATATTACACTTGTTATTTCATCTCACATTCTTAGCGAATTATCTCTTTTATGTACTGATTATGTATTCATTAATAACGGTAAGATAAAAGGTGTATTTACTGAGGATGAATTAAAAGCTGAATGCAGTGAATATATACAGATTAATACTGATAATAATGAAAAGGCCAGTGCTATATTAATTGACAAGATTGGCATTGAAAAGATGGATGTAACCAAGGAATCCGGTATCAGAATATACGAAAAACTTGATGAGATTCGCTATATATCCAAGACACTCTATGAGAACGGTATTATTCCTGTCGAGATAGCCAAGAATGAAGTGAGCCTCGAAGATTACTATATGAAGATGGTAAGCGGGGTATAGAGATGATTAATGTATTAAGATCAATCAATTACGGATTACGTAGAGATGTAGGTGTAATTGTATCTCTCGTTATGATGTTTTTTATGCCGTATACAATCATGCTTTTTATGTGCGCAGCTGAAGGAATGCCTCTTAGCGAATGTACGCCGAGTTATTATTTTGCAGCGCAAAATATGGCTGCTGTTTTAGCAATCTCGTATGTTGGCTTAACAATCATATCCTGTAAAGCCATGGGTGGAGATTCGAAGGATAAAACAATTAACTATGAACTTTTATCGGGACATAACAGACTAAAAATATATGCGGCCAGATCATTGGCTGGAATCGCATGGTCAGTATTACCTCTGATGTTTATCTCATTTTTATCAGTTGGAGTTATTGCTTTAATAAATGGTTGGGGAATGGAAACAGATCCAATAGATGTAATTATTCGTATTGCTCTATGTGTATTTCCGCTTATAAGAATATGTGCATTGAATATGATGTTTACAAGTGTATTCAACAGTGCAGGTAAAGGTATAGCCATGGGATTTGGAATGGATCTGGTTATATCGATATGCACAACCATATCTGAAGAGGTATTCCATAAAGAGATTGATTATGGATTCGGATTTCTTAATATTATATTTTTGTTAACTTCTCAAAACAGCAGGGAAGTAATCATAGAAGGAAAGCCTGTAAATCTTTTTGATACAGCGCTCACACCTGAAATGTACATTAAGACCATTGGATTCGCAGTAGTATTTACTGTAGTTTATCTATTGATTGGATATGTCGTATTTAAGAAAAAGGACAGAGATTAATGAAAAATATAATTAGATCTATATTGTATGAATTAATAAGAACAAAACTTATATATATACTGTTTGCAATCTTTGCATTAATGATGGTATTGGTTACCGTATTTAATGGCGAAGATACCTGTATTAGCGGATTGTATCTGACAGACTCCAGTGTAACTTTTACGTTTCCGATTTTTATGGTTGGCACAGCGGTAGGAATAATAAGTTGTGCGGACATGAAAGATAAGGTTGGCAATTATGAGATACTTAACGGCCATTCCAGATTGCAGTATTATCTCGCGAGATTTATATGCTCCGTGACTGTAGCATCCTTACTTGGATACATATTAAGCTTCATACCGATGGTTCTTGGAATGCCAATATTCGGATGGGGAACCAAGCTTGATTTTGAATGTGTGTTTGTAAGACATATACTATATATTTTCCCTTTTATAAGATTAGCTTCGTTTTTGGCATGTATATCATTTTTAGTTAAGAATTCGTTTGCAATGATTGCAATAGGCAGCGCAGTAGGATTATCAACACCGATGCTTTTAGAGTTCTTTCCGGATGCATCCGACAGCGTGATTTTAAGTATTTATAATTTAAAACACTTAATGAGTTTTGAAACCTGGGAAATATACAATCTTAGTTCAAGCGGAATAGACAGGTACAGATCGGCAGTAAGCTCGTTACCTGCGAATTTAACAGTATCTACAATGGTTGTTTCTCTTGTTATGATAATAGCGTATTTGCTCATTGGCTATGCGCTATTTAGAAGAAGTGATTTAAGCTAAGTTTTCGAAAGGACGTAAAAATACATGTTTTATTGTTTTTTGGAATTGATGATAATTCTTGCGTTGTTGATAGCAACCTTTATCAACGAGAAATATCCGTTTGATAAGATAAGAGTAATATATATTGCACCTCTTTTATTGACCATAATGAGGGTTGTTGTCAATGGTTTTGAGATTAAATATCTGCCTGCATATGTATCTTCAATAGTTATTCCGCTAGGGATGATGCTTGATAAGACTATTGTCAGAAAAATAATAGCGGTTGCTTTCATGTTAATCATATTGGTGACGGTATTTGCCAATGCGTTGTTCGTAGAAAAATCCTATGATTATGACAGACAATTCGATGAAGCATTCACTACGATGAGAGAACACTATGTTCTTACAGAAGAAAAGGGAATTGATTGGGATTATCTTTATGATAAATATTTGCCACAGTTTGAGACTGCTTCACGTCATAGGAATGGAGTCGAGAATTATAAAACATGGCTTAAGTTTACTAATGAGTTTTATGACGGTCACACAGCATTCCTAATTGAAAAAGAATCAGTGGCTAATAAGTATGCTATGCAGTCTTTTGGCAATGATTACGGTCTCTCGATTGTCAGATTATCCACAGGCGAATATGTGGCAGTTAATGTAGAAGGATATGATAATTCCTATTCAATAGAATCTGACGAAGAAGACCTTGTTGGATTCTATAAGATTAAGGATAATTATTTAACCGCAGAAGCGGATGAAGTAGCCGATACACTTAAGAATGCAGGTATAAAAAACGGCACCGTCATAATCAAGTGGAACGGTAAGAGTATTGATGAATACTATGATGATATAACATATCAATATTTTGCTACACCCGTAAAGGAAAACGAAGATTTCTTTAATCCCATGTATGTAGCCGGAATAGGCATCAATATGGAATACGGCGAATCGCTTCCAAGAACGAGACAAAGTGATAAGGGCGAATACGCTTTGATTACTTATATTGATGATAATGGCAATGAGCAAGAGATTAAGGCTCCCTGCCTCGGTGCGTATATGCCAAGACTTTATGATACGATATCAAAAATAGACGGCGGAGTTAATATAACCAATCTTACTTGGAAATGCGTGGATGAAGAGACAGTAATTTTACGTATCAGCATGATGGCTTATGATACGCAATCTTACGGAGATCCCAGTTTGTATACTGATATGGTTACCAAGCTAAGAGGACAGGTCAATGCTTATAAGGAGAGCGGCTATAAGAATATAATTATTGATATGCGTCAAAACTGCGGTGGTGATCCGTTCTTCGTACAAAATGTCGCAGGTGTATTTGCACCCATTGGAGAGCATAAGAATACGCATATAGCAACCATTAATGAAAATACTGCGACATTTGAGAGAGATGAGAATGGAAAATACGCTGTTGATGGAGTGCTTACATATGAAGGGGAGGATGCTTGGCATGATGGCAATATAATTCTATTGGTCAATGCTGAGTGCGTATCAGCAGGCGATGACATGACTTATCTGATGGGAGAATATCCCAATGTTAAGGTAATGGGAATTACCAAGACCAACAGTTCTTGCCAGGCAGTAACAGGTATTGCTGTAGGAGATGAAGGATATCTTAGTTTCTCAGCTGTACCTAATATTGACGAAAATGGTGATGTCGTTATAGACACTCTTACCGATAGAGAAGGCAGAACTCCCTTTGATGAATATATTCCATTTGATAAGAATTCTGTAATCAGCATTTTTGATAAAGGAGAGGATTATCAGATAAATTATATAGTAGAAAACGCTCTGTAAGCGGTAAATGCCTTAAATAAGCGTACAAATAGAGCATAAAAACAAAAATGTGAAAAAAATGTAAAAAACATATTGACAGGTTAGCGACAACTAATTATTATAATACATGGTTAGATGTTGCTAACCTATTTTGTTGGCATAAGGGTTAGAGAAATCTAACTTATATTAAAAGCTAAAGGGTTAGTTAAAACTAACAAAGGCTTTTCAGGAGGAAAGATATGATGCCATTAGTATTAGCAGATCCGGGAGAAGAGCAGATCATCAAAAAAATCGGTGGTAGCCCCGAGGTAAAGAAGCACTTGGAAGATCTGGGATTCAATGTCGGAGGTACAGTGAGCGTAGTTAATACACTTGGAGGCAACCTGATAGTTAATATCAAGGAAAGCAGAGTTGCTCTGAGTGATGAATTGGCCAGAAAGATTATGGTCTAATAAAGATTCATATTAACAATATAAGGAGGATAAAGATTTGAAAACATTAAGAGATGTGAAAATCGGAGAAAAAGCTACAGTCAAAAAACTCCATGGTGAAGGTGCAGTAAAAAGAAGAATCATGGATATGGGCTTAACTAAGGGAACAGAAGTAACAGTTAGAAAAGTTGCTCCCCTTGGAGATCCTATTGAACTTACAGTTAGAAATTATGAGCTCTCACTTCGTAAAGCAGATGCTGAGATGGTTGAAGTAGAGTAGGAAAGGAAGAATAAAAATGAGTCTTACAATTGCACTTGCAGGTAACCCTAACAGTGGTAAAACAACATTATTTAATGCATTAACAGGCTCCAATCAGTTCGTAGGTAACTGGCCCGGAGTTACAGTAGAAAAGAAGGAAGGTAAGTTAAAAAAGAATAGCGACGTTACTATCACAGACCTTCCCGGTATATATTCACTTTCTCCTTATACATTGGAAGAAGTTGTAGCAAGAGATTATCTCATCGGCACAAGACCTGATGCAATCCTTAATATTATTGATGGTACTAACCTTGAGAGAAACTTATATCTTACTACACAGCTTACAGAACTCGGTATTCCCGTAGTTATCGCTATCAACATGATGGATGTTGTCAGAAAGAACGGCGATGAAATCAATGTAGATGAATTATCAAGACAGCTTGGCTGCAAGATTGTCGAGATATCAGCTCTTAAGAATGAAGGCGTAATGGATGCAGCTAACGAAGCTATCAAGGCTGCTAAGGGAACAAAAACAGTTCCTCAGCATACATTCCAGGGTACAGTTGAACATGCACTTGCTCACATCGAGGAAGTTACAGTTCACGATCTTCCCGAAGAGCAGCAGAGGTGGTATGCTATCAAACTCTTCGAGCGTGATGAAAAGGTACTCGAAAAACTTAATCTCTCAAGTGAGACTAAGGCACATATTGAAAAAGATATTCAGGCAGTTGAAACAGAACTTGATGATGACTCAGAGAGTATTATCACCAATGAAAGATATGTATATATCGCTTCTGTTATAAAGGCTTGTTATAAAAAGAAAAAAGCAGGCGAGCTTACAACTTCGGATAAGATCGATAAGATCGTTACCAACCGTTGGCTCGGTCTTCCTATATTTGCAATCATTATGACTCTTGTTTATATGTTATCTATGGCATCATTTGCGCCCGGTACCATGCTTACCGATTGGGCTAACGACGGACTCTTCGGAGACGGATGGCATCTTTTTGGCATTGGCTCAGGTGCATACGGTGAGGCTAGTGAAGAGTATGGTGATGCGGCTAACGTAATCGATGCATTTATCGGACTTGATGAAGATGCAGATGTTGCTTCAATCGAAGCTGCTTTTGCAGAAGTAGAAGAAGGCACAACAGCTGATTATACATTGGAAGATGAAGAAACACTCTCTACAGAAGATGTTACATATACATACGATGAATTAGCAGAAGCAGTAGAGACATTCAAATCATATGATGGCGAAGAACCTGATCCCGCTAACTACGGTGTATGGGTACCCAGTATTCCTGCAGTAGCTGAATCAATTCTTGATGCAATCAATTGTGCTGATTGGCTTAAGAGCTTAATCCTCGATGGTGTTATCGGCGGTGTAGGTGCAGTACTCGGTTTCGTACCTCAGATGTTAGTTCTCTTCTTCCTTCTTGCTTTCTTGGAAGCATGCGGATACATGGCAAGAATTGCATTCGTGCTTGATAGAATCTTCAGAAGATTCGGTTTATCGGGTAAGTCCTTCATTCCTATGCTTGTAGGAACAGGATGTGGTGTTCCGGGTATCATGGCTTCAAGAACTATCGAGAACGAGAGAGATAGAAGAATGACAATCATGACCACAACATTTATTCCTTGTGGTGCTAAGATTCCTTTTATAGCAATGGTTGCAGGTGCATTATTCCATGGTTCATGGATTGTATCAGTAAGTGCATACTTCATCGGTATGGCAGCAATCATTATCTCGGGTATCATGCTTAAGAAGACCAAGATGTTCTCAGGAGATCCTGCTCCTTTCGTTATGGAGCTTCCTGCATATCATATGCCTACACTTAAGAACGTACTTCGTTCAATGTGGGAGAGAGGCTGGTCATTCATTAAGAAGGCCGGTACAATCATCCTTCTTTCAACAATCGTTATCTGGTTCTTATCTAACTTCGGTGTAGCTGACGGCGCGTTCAGAATGCTCGAAGAAGAGGAAGTTAACCTTTCGATTCTTGCTAAGGTAGGTAGCCTTGTATCTTGGATCTTCATTCCTCTTGGATGGGGCAACTGGCAGGCAGCCGTAGCTTCAATCACAGGTTTGGTTGCTAAGGAAAATATCGTTGGTACAATGGGCGTATTGTACGGCGGTGTAGAAGGCATGACAGTATATCAGGTACTTGCTTCTAAATTCAGCGGTGTATCAGGATTCTCATTCCTTGTATTCAACCTCCTTTGCGCTCCTTGCTTCGCAGCAATCGGTGCTATCAAGAGAGAGATGAATAACGCTAAGTGGACATGGTTCGCAATCGGCTATCAGTGTGGATTCGCATATGTAATTGCACTCATTATCAACCAGATTGGCGGAGCATTCACAGGCAACTTCAATATCTTCGGATTAATTGCTGCAATCGCTTTACTTGCGGGAATGATCTACATGCTCTTTATCAAGAAGTACAAAGAAGCAGATAAGCTTACAAAATAATAATTTTTGGAGAATGAATAAAAGGTTTATATAACAACAATAACAGCAGGAGGTATAGGTATGATAGCATGGCTTATTTCAAATATAGGTACATTGATTACATTATTAGTCTTAATTGCTGTTGTGGTATTCATAATTAAAGTGATGATTAAGGATAAAAAACAGGGTAAATCAACCTGTGGCGGGAACTGTGCACATTGTAAGATGTGCACAGCCTGCAAGAGCGTTAAGAACGGGGATATTCGATGCAAAAAAACAACTTAACACAAGATTATCTGGAATGCATTTTAATATTGCAAAAATCCAAAGGTTCGGTCAGATCCGTGGATATAGTTCACAAACTAGGAGTAACAAAACCTACGGTTTGTGCGATGGTAAAAAAATTACAGGATAAGAACTATATTGTGTTTGGCGAAGACAGATTCATTACACTTACGGATTCAGGCAGAGAGATTGCACAAAAAGTATATGACAAGCATCTTATGCTTGCGGGATTCTTACTTAAAATAGGAGTCAGCAAAGACAATGCATTGGAAGAAGCAGGAGACATAGAACATATCATAGGCGAAGAAACTTATAATTGCCTCGAAAGACTATATAATTCCAACGCTTTTAACACGTATGCATTAAAACTTGTTAAGTAAGGATAGTTTAATAACAATAGAGAGGAGTGCGAGTTATGATCAAAGATGTAAGCTTAGGATTAATAATTCCTTTTATTGGTACGGCATTGGGGTCTGCATGCGTATTCTTTCTCAAAAAGAATTTATCCGAGAGGATACAAAAGGCCCTGACAGGATTCGCAAGTGGCGTTATGGTCGCTGCAGCTATATGGAGCCTTATCGTCCCTGCGATTGATCAGTCAAAAGATATGGGCAAGTTAGCGTTTTTACCTGCAGCAATTGGATTCGGGTTGGGAATGCTATTCTTGCTTCTTTTAGATGTGATAACTCCGCATATTCATATGAATGCGGAAAAAGCAGAAGGACCTAAAAGTAATTTCAAGAAAACAACGATGATGGTTCTTGCGGTTACACTTCACAATATTCCTGAGGGAATGGCAGTCGGAGTTGTATATGCAGGAATGATAGCCGGCAATTCATATATTACGGCAGGAGGAGCGCTTGCTCTTGCGATAGGTATAGCTATACAGAATTTTCCTGAGGGAGCCATCATATCGATGCCACTTAATGCCAACGGAGACAGTAAAATTCACGCATTCGCCAAGGGTGCGCTGTCGGGAGCGGTAGAGCCGATAGGAGCTTTGCTCACAATATTCGCAGCCGGATTCTTTGTGCCGGTTATGCCATATCTTTTAAGCTTCGCAGCAGGAGCAATGGTATATGTCGTTATAGAAGAACTCATTCCGGAGATGTCTGTGGGCAAGCATTCCAATATAGGAACTTTGGCATTTTCGGTAGGCTTTATACTTATGATGGCGCTCGATGTGGCATTAAGTTAAAATATAGAAGTTGACAAATACCTTAAAAATAATTATCATAACATTGTTACGTAACGCTGTTATGCATTTACATTTATGATTTTAAGGTGTTTGACGTGAATAAAAACGAAAACGATTATGAAAAAAGAAGACTGTTAATTGAAGCAGCAAAGCAGGAGTTTCTTGAAAAAGGATACAATAAAGCTTCACTTCGGAATATATGCGCAAAAGCAGGTGTGACTACGGGAGCGCTTTACTTTTTCTTCAATAACAAAGAAGACCTGTTTGACTCAATTATTAATCCGCCTCTTGAAGAACTAAAAAGAATGATTACGGAACATTACAAAGAGGACAGAGAATTTATGGGCAATATGAATTCTCTTGACTTTGGTGATTTAGATCATTCTGACATAGCGGAAATGATTGTTAAATGCATATACAAGAACTATGATAGTTTCGTTTTATTGTTGTCAGGTTCAAAAGAGGATGCGTTCGACCAGATAATAGATGAATTCGTAGATCTTATAGAAAAGTCTACGGTTCTAATGGTTAAGGATTCGAACTTTTATACTTACGATCCTTTTATGACCCACTGGATGGCGCATACGACAGTTGATTCAATCTCCCAAGTTGTTATGCATGAGAGAGATGAAGAGATCGCTTTGAAGAGAATTCAAAGCATTATGAATTATCTTGTAATCGGTTGGGTAAAATTGGTTATGGTTCCTGTTGATAACAAGGATAGTAAAACTAAAACCAAGAAGAAAAAATAATATAAAATACAATAAAGCCGCTTCTCCAAAGAAGCGGCAAAAAAATAACAATCACATAACAATGTTATGTGATTAAAAAATAACAAATACATAACATTGTTATGTGGAATGGAGAAAAAGAATGTACCTCGATATTAAGAATGTCAATAAAATTTACGTAGAAGGTGGAAGTTTCGTACAGGTATTAAAAGGGGTTACAACAGGTGTAGAGAGAGGGCAGATGTGCGTAATACAGGGAACATCGGGCTCAGGCAAATCCACACTTCTTAATTGCATAGGCGGACTTGATACTATGGATTCAGGTTCCATTATCGTAGATAGAACAGAAATATTCGGAATGAAGAATAAGAATCTCGCTGAATACAGAAGAGCGAATCTTGGCTTTATCTTTCAATTTTATAACCTGGTTCCGAATTTAACTGTAAAAGAAAATATCCAGGTATGTGAATACTTAACTAAGGATCCGCTTAACATGAATGAACTTCTTGATGTATTAGGGCTTACAGAACATCAGAATAAGTTTCCATCACAACTTTCCGGTGGTCAGCAACAGCGTTGCGCAATCGCGAGAGCACTTATTAAGAACCCCAAGCTTTTATTATGTGATGAACCTACGGGTGCGCTTGATTCTAATACATCGAGAGATATTCTTACTCTACTGGAGCAGATTAACGAGAGATACAATACAACAATGGTTATAGTTACACATAACAACTCGATTAAAAACATGGTACATAAGGTTATATATCTTAAAGATGGTCTTGTTAAGAACGAATATGAAAATGAAGTCAGAGTTCCTGCAAGCGAATTGGAGGATCTGTAATGAAAAGAGTATTGCTTAAGAGATATATAAGAGATATTAAAAAGAATTTCTTCAGATATTTTGCGCTGCTTGCTCTTATCGCTGTATGTATGTTTTTGGTAGTAGCTATTGTAGACAGTGCATATTCGCTGATTGAAGGAACCAAGGAAATACAGAAAGATGCTCGTCTTGAAGATTGCCAGGTTACGCTTTTTAATCCTTTTACAGAAGAAGAGATCAAAAAAATAGAAGATAAGGGTGTAACAGTTGAAGCTCATAAGAGTTTTGATTATACACTCAGTGATAATACAGTATTAAGAATATTCGCTAACAGAAAAAAGATTGACTTAGTAATTCTTGACGAGGGAAAAGAAGCTGATAATCACGGAGAAATAGTATTACTTAACAGATATGCTGCTGAAAAAGATATTAAGGTTGGAGATAAGCTTCCTATTGCAGGCGAAGATTATACGGTTGTTGGTATCGGAAGTACGGTTGATTATGATGCTCCTTACAGAAAGTTATCGGATACCGCGATTGATTGCAGTGTATTTGGCACGGCTTTTGTATGCGAAGACGATTACAATCTTATAAAAAAAGATAAGTATGCCGCTACAGAAGATGTAACATATGCATTCATACTTAACGATGCTATGACAGCTGATGAGTTAAAAGAGATGATTAAGGATTTTCCTTTTGATTATAAAAAGGTCGATGATCCTTACTACAAAGAGATGCTCGCGGATACATATGGCAAGAAGGATGATATACAGGACGGCATCAATGACCTCGTAGATGGAGTTGATGAACTCTACGATGGTACAGTTGAACTTGCTGATGGTGTTGACGAATTAAAAGACGGCACCAAAGAATTCAAAAACGGAATGTATGAACTCTACGATGGTACAAGTGAGTTACATAAAGGGGTTGGTGAATTCAAGGACGCTACTAAGGATTTGGATGACGGAGTAGGAAAACTTAAGGATGGAAGTAACTCATTAAAGGATGGTGCTAATTCGTTAAAGGATGGTACCAATACACTCAATAAAAATAGTGGAGATTTAAAAAACGGTGCTAACAGTATATTTGCTGCTACACTTAAATCTACTCAGGATTCCATCAATCAAGCAATAGTTGGTGTTAATGCACAGCTACCACAGGGAGTACCACCTATTGGAACAATTACACTAACAGCAAGTAATTACGGAACGGTTCTAAATGATTTGGCAGCTACTTTTGAGGCTTATCAGATTCCTTCTGCGGCTACAGATATTCGAACTGCCAAGGCTTCTCTTGATTCGCTTGCTAATTTTTCATCAGGTGTAGGTGCATATACTGATGGTGTCGGTAAAGTTGCAGGTGGAGCGGGAGAACTCGCCAAGGGCGGACAGGAATTATACAACGGTGTATCAGAATTAAAAGATGGTACAGGAAAGTTAAAAGATGGTGCCAAGGAATTATATGATGGTACAGCAGAACTTAAAGATGCTGTAAAAGAAGCCAGAGATGCGAGCGATGAACTCGATGATGGCGTCGGTGAATTACAGGATGGTTCAAAAGAATTAAAAGATGGAGTAAAAGAACTCAAAGATGGTGTAAAAGATCTCAAGGAACAATCAGACGAGATGCTTGATAAGTTATTCTCGGAATCTCCAGATAACATCACAGCTTTCATGAATAAGGAGGAAAACATTCGAGTGGGCGGAGCAGCCGGAGATGTGGAGATAGATAAGACTGTTGGATTATATGCCGGAGTTATTGTTATAGTTCTTTTGACATACGTATTATCTGTATTTGTTATTCATCAGATTAAGAGCGAAAGCAGTGTTATCGGAGCGTTATATGCTCTTGGTGCAAGAAAAAGCGACCTTATTATACATTATATTTTCATACCGACAATGATAGCTTTTACGGGTGGTACAATCGGTGGGTTGCTCGGCATGAGCAAGTTCGGATGCAAGTGGCAGATGGCGGATTGCTACAGCTACTTTTCGATTCCGGATATGCCGGCCAGAGCACCTCTCTATCTTGTGATTTATTCTGTAGTTATGCCCGCAGCCGTATCGGCTATAGTTAACTTTTTAGTTATTAATAAGAGCCTGTCGAGAACAGCTCTTTCACTACTTAGAAATGAGCAAAAGATAACTAAGGGCAAGGATATTAAACTTGGCAAGATGTCATTCATATCCACATACAGAATCAGACAGATAATCAGGGAAAGAAGAACCGCAATTACGGTTATATTCGGCATGGTTATTTCCTTGCTTATATTTATGCTTGGTATGGATTGCTATGTATTATGTGAAAGTGTAGGAAGATTAAATTCGCAGGATACAACATACAATTACATGTACACATACAAGTATCCAACCAAGGAGCCTCCTGAAGGTGGAGAACCTTGCTTTATTACATCCCTTAAAAAAGAACAGTATGGATACAATTTGGATATTACTGTTATAGGTATAGATGATGACAATCCATATTATAATGTCGAGACAGTAAAGGGTAAAAACAAGATAGTTGCAAGCGATGCGGTTATCCAAAGATACAACGTAAAAGTAGGAGACAAGATCGTATTTACAGATACGGCCGAAGATATCGATTATGCATTTACCATAGAAAAGGTTGTGCCTTATTCTGTAGGCGTAACGGTATTTATGGATATAGACAGTATGAGAGAACTCTTCGGTGAGGAAGATGATTATTATAATGTTATTTTATCAGATAAAAAGCTTGATATTGAAGAAGGTAGACTTTATTCAGTAACATCTAAAGCGGATATCGATAAAGCATCGAAGATTTTCTTAAAACTAATGGTACCGATGTTTTCGCTTTTAATAGGTATGTCAGCAGTAATATTCTGCATAGTAATGTATCTTATGATGTCGGTAATGATTGATAGAGCTAAAACGGGTATTTCATTATTAAAGATACTTGGATATAGAAACAAAGAAGTTAAAAGACTCTATCTTGATGGCAATAGGCTCGTAATAATGCTTGGAGCGCTTATATCAATACCTGTATCCAAGAAGATCATAGATATATTGTTTCCATCGTTTATAGCAAACGTTGCATGCGCAATTCATTTGGAGTTTAAATGGTATATGTATCTGATGATATTTGGAGCAATCATGGCATTATATGAAATCATCAATTTAATACTCTCAGGCAAATTAAACAAAATTAGTGAGAACGAAGTATTAAAGAATAGAGAATAGTAACAAAAATTGAAAGTTAGAAAAAATATTTAATATTTTTTGTTGACAGAACAGTGATAGCATGTATAATGTTAGTTGTAACTAACCGATAGAAATATCGGTTTTTACAAGGAAAACAGGTTAGCGATAACTAACTAATCAAAAAATCAACACAACACACAACACACACAATAATTTTTACAGGAGGATAATTACTTGAGCAAGATTGCAGTAGTTTATTACAGCAGTACCGGTAATACGGAAGCAATGGCTAACGCTATCTTGGAAGGTGCTAAAATGGCTGGTGCCGAAGCAGACATTTTTAAGTCTTCTGAGTTTGACGCTACTAAGGTTGATGATTATGATGCGTTCGCTTTTGGTTGCTCCGCAATGGGTGCAGAAGAACTTGATGATACTGAATTCAATCCTATGTTTACAGCGGTTGAACCTTTAATCAAGTATAAGAAAGTTGCTTTATTCGGATCATACGGATGGGGTGACGGTCAGTGGATGAGAGATTGGGTTGACAGATGTAAGTCTTCAGGAATCAATCTCATTAATGAGGGCCTTATAGCTAACGAGGCTCCCAATGATGCAGACATCGCTAATTGCAAAGCACTTGGTGCATCACTTAACTAAGCTAGCCAATTTTTACCATTATATATTTTCCCTCCCTTTTTAACAAGGGAATAGCCGTACTTGATTAGAGCGAATCGTCTGCATACACGATTTGCTCTTTTCAATTATAGAAAGGATATTATATGTCTGACCTTAATTTGATCGATAATTGCGCTCCAACTCTTGCCGGGATTAAAACAGGCAATCTTTTCTTATACGATTGCAAAGATTTTGATTCATTTGAAAAAGAGATAACTGAATATAATAAGTACTTTGAAGAAAAAGGAATTAAAATCGAGATAGTTAACCGTATGAATAATAAGATTCTTTTGTATGTATTCAGACCGGATTTATTAAAAAGGGACTTGATGTGCTCTGAATCAAAAGAATTATTAAAAAGATTCGGTTATGACAGATATGATTTCGAAGATTGCATAATCAGATTAAAAGAGCGACTAAGCAGTATGAAAGCAGTAAATGATTTTCCTCATGAGATAGGTATATTTTTAGGCTATCCGGTCGAAGATGTTAGGGGCTTCATAGACAATAAAGCCAAGGGCTATAAGTGCGTTGGCTATTGGAAGGTGTACGGAGACATCAATGAGGCCAAAAAGAGGTTCAATCTTTTTGATAAGTGCACAAGTATATATAAGGAGAGATATAAAAGCGGTGTATCGCTTGATATATTAGCTGTAAAAAAGCTGTGTAAATATAAAAAATAAAGATTGAGTTATTGACAACTAACTCTTCGAGTGCTAATATACAGAAGGTTAGAAACAACTAACTAGAATAACACATTTTCTTTTACACATTTCAGGAGAGGCGGATTGATTCTTCAATCTGCCTCATTCTACGGTAATAATACATCATTACAGAAAGGATTAATTATGTTTAAAAGAGTTGCTCCGTATATTGGTAAATACAAAAAATATACTGTAGCGGCAGCTGTATTAATGGCGCTGGGAATAGTTGCAAGCATACTGCCGTATTTTTTTGTTTATCAGATTATTTCACCTCTTACGAGAGGAGAAGAATTAGACATTAAGTTTATTCTTCTTAGAGTGTTGTTTGTTGCTATAAGCGAATTATTATTTGCTGTTCTTTATACTCAAGGCTTGGTGTTTTCGCATATCAGTGCATACAATACGCTTAAGAACTTGCGTATTTCATTGCAGGGCAAACTTGAACGACAGCCGCTCGGTAATATCAAGGAACTTGGAACAGGAAGAATAAAAAAAGTATTTACTGATGACATAGATCAGATTGAATTGCTTTTAGCACATGCCATACCGGAAGGAATTGCAAATATATTCATTCCTTCACTTATTATTGTACTGATGTTTGTAGTCGATTGGAGACTGGCTCTTTTATCATTTGTTCCTTTAATTATTGGTCTGCTTGCAATGGGAATGATGATGAAATCCGGTTTGTCTCTAATGAATGCATATTATGAATCTGCAGCTAAGATGAACAACACAATTATTGAATATGTAAACGGTATGGAAGTCGTTAAGGTATTCAATAAGGATGGTGATTCATATAAGAGATTTGGCGAAGTAGTCAGAAACTACAGAGATTTTACATTGAATTGGTATAAGGTTTGCTGGCCTTGGATGGCAGCGTATTCCAGTATCCTTCCCTGCCTTGCGCTTCTTATATTACCTATAGGCGGTTTGATGGTTTTGTCCGGCGCAATCACGCTTGATAAGTTAGTTCTTGTTCTTTGCATGTCATTCGCAGTCGGACCTTCATTCTTAAAGGCACTTAATTTTGCAGGAAAATTCCCCCAACTTGATTACAAGATTGCTGAACTTGAAAAGATGATGGAACATCCTCCTCTTAAGGAAGGAAACAATGATTTTAAGGGAACTAATCTTGATGTATCTTTCAATAATGTACGTTTTGGTTATGATGATAAGGAAGTACTTCATGGAGTAAATTTATCACTCGAGTCAGGAAGTACAACTGCTCTTGTCGGTGAATCAGGAAGTGGAAAGTCTACATTAGCCAAGTTGCTTGTGCATTACTATGATATCAACGAGGGTAATATCACAATAGGCGGACAGGATCTAACAGATATGACACTCGAGGCGCTTAACAACCAAGTTGCATACGTGTCTCAGGAGCAGTTCTTATTCAATACATCTTTATATGAAAATATCTTGATTGGAAAACCTAACGCAACAAAAGAAGAAGTGCTTAAAGCAGCATCCAGAGCTCAGTGCGATGAGTTTTTGGCTAGATTTCCTGACGGAATCAATACTTCTGCAGGCGATTCCGGTAAGCAGTTATCCGGTGGTGAGAGACAGCGTATATCTCTTGCGAGAGCGATTCTTAAGGATGCGCCCATCATAGTACTTGATGAAGCTACCGCATTCATGGATCCTGAGAATGAAGAGAAGATGAATGCAGCTATCAACGAGATTATTAAGGACAAGACAGTACTTGTTATTGCACATAGACTCTCAACTATAAAGAACGCAGATAAAATATGCGTTATGAAAGAGGGAGAATGCATTGCTGCTGATACTCATGATAATTTATTGAGTAGTTGCGCGGAATACAAGAAGTTATGGGATGCAAGCGTATCCGCAAGTACTTGGAAGATTAAGGAGGCGTAAGATGTTAAGAATAATGCATAGACTTATCGGTATAACCGGTAAATATAAAACAAGAATCAGAGCATCATATATTACGTCATTCATTAAGGGAATTATGATGAAAATACCCTTGATGCTTAGTTTTCTTATAATCAGCTTGTTTATGAATGGTACGATGGATAAAAAGAAATGCATTTATCTGGGAATAGTAGTTCTAGCGAGCGTAATTTTAGAGGCAATATTTGAACATATTACCAATGTACTTCAATCTGCAGCGGGTTATAAGGTATTTGCAGATATGAGACTTCAGCTTGGTGATCACTTGAGAAAACTTCCGATGGGATATTTCACAGAAGGCAATATCGGAAAAATCAGCGCAGTTCTTTCTACAGACATGGTGTTTATTGAAGAAAATTGCATGGGTGTTTTGTCTGAATTAGTATCATTCATCATTTCACAGAGCATCATGGTAATAATGATGTTTATGATGGACATAAGATTCGGTTTGCTTTCTTTGCTTTTTGTTGGAGTATTTATTCTTGTTGGAAATTTGATGTTAAAGAGTACCTTGAAACATTCCGCATCCAAGCAGGAATGCGCAGAATCTCTTACAGAAGAAGTCCTTGATTTTGCTGAGGGAATCGGAATCATCAAGTCCTACAATATGCTTGGTGATAAGTCCAAGAAACTTACTGATGAATTCGAAAAAAGCTGTAAAGACAGCATCAGTTTTGAAATCGATTATACCCCTTGGTCCAGAGCACTTAATCTTACATTTGCTATTGGAACTTCATTGGTTCTGGCGTTGTGCGCTTATTTATACAACATAGGTTCGATTAGTAATATTTATATGGTCGGAATGGCACTCTTTATTTTCGATTTATTTGTAGCAGTTAAAAGTTATTATGCGCAGATGGCCAGACTTACAGTTACAGAAGCCAGCCTTAACAGAATCGAAGAAGTATTTGCTGCAGAAGAATTAAAAGATAATGGAGAAGCTGAGATTTCATCAGACGTTAACTTAGCTGTACCTGAGATAGAGTATGAAAACGTAAGCTTCGGATACACTGACAAAGATGTACTTAAGAATGTATCATTCAAGGTTAATAAGGGCGAGATGACAGCACTTGTCGGACCTTCCGGTGGCGGTAAATCAACTATAGCATCACTTCTTGCGAGATTATGGGATATTGAAACAGGAAGCATCAAGGTTAGAGGAAAAGACATCAAGGATGTTAAGCTCGGAAACCTTATGGATCAGATAAGTATGGTCTTCCAGAGAGTATATTTGTTCCAGGATACAATCTATAACAATATTGCAATAGGACGTCCTAATGCTACAAAAGAAGAAGTTGAAGAAGCTGCAAAAAAGGCAAGATGCTATGACTTTATTATGGCGCTTCCCAATGGATTCGATACTGTAGTTGGTGAGGGCGGAGCATCGTTATCGGGTGGTGAACAGCAGAGAATATCTATTGCAAGATGTATTCTTAAGGATTCGCCAATAGTTATCCTTGATGAGGCTACAGCCAGTGTGGATGCAGATAATGAGAGAGCAATCCAGGAAGCTATTTCAGAACTTTGCAAGAACAAGACATTACTTGTAATTGCGCATAGACTTAAAACTATTAAAGATGCTGATCAGATACTCGTTATATCAGATGGTCAGATAGTAGAGCAGGGCAATCACGATACACTCATGAGAGATGATGGAGTGTATGCACATATGGTTTCTCTTCAATCATAGTTGATAATTGGAAACACATATTTAAAGGAGTACAGTGATATGTTAATGACAATCTTCCTGGCGCTTATATTTTGTGTGGCAATAACGTTGATGATGTTTTCGGCGGTAGCTTTTATACAGAATAAAAAGTTTTTCTCATCTGCACCTAAAGAAGCACAGGAAGTTTTGATAGACAGAAAAGAAGAACTGTTTCTAGGTGCCAGAAAAATCGGATGGACATTGATGATATTCAGCTTTCTTATGATACTCTCAGTAGGGGTAATATCTATCTGGGATGGATTTAGAAGTGGATTCTCATTTTGGCAGTTCTTCATAAGATTTGTATCCATATTTACTGTGTATAAGTTATACGACATGATTTTCTTTGACTACTTTTTGCTTATGAAGTTCAAGTTTTTCCAGTTCTATTTTCCGGAAGTTGATAGCGTATATTCTAACAGAAAATATGGTTATAACATAAAAAGCCAACTTCTCAAATTGCTAGTAATATTCCCTGCGGCATCAGCACTCGCTGCATGGATATGCTCTTTAATTAAGTTTTAAAATTTTTTCATCCACAAAAATCGGAGGATTTTGAATAATTATGACAATACATGAATATGGAAAAGATAATGACAAGGTAATAGTTTTGATTCATCCTTCAATTGTTATGTGGGATTATTTTCAGGATGTAATTCCTTTAATTGAAAAGGATTATCATGTGATAGTTCCTGCGTTACCCGGGTATAATCCTGCAAGAAAGGATGACTTTACAAGTATTGAACAAATATCAAGAGACCTGGAGAAATGGCTGATTGGAAATAATCTAAATACTGTAACTTGTATATATGGATGCTCTATGGGGGGATCAATTGTAACTAGGATGCTTGCGAATAATCGAGTTAATATCGAGAATGCAGTAATCGATGGAGGTATCACACCTTATCAATTGCCTTGGATTCTCACAAGATTTATTGCAATAAAAGATTTCCTGATGATATACATGGGAAAAATCGGAGGAGCCAATCTCTTGGAAAAAGCGTTTTCTCTTGATGAATTATCCAAGGAAGATATAGATTACGCAGCAAAAGTGCTCAAGATGATCAGTGCTAAGACTATCTGGAGAACATTTGACTCTTGCAATAATTACACCATGCCCAGGTACATACATACCAATTGCAAAAAGATAGAGTATTGGATTGCTGAAAAAGAGATTAAGGACAGAAAAGCGGATATAGCATATATAAGAAAGATATATCCTAACACAAGATTCAGAGTTATCAGGAACGTGGGTCATGGAGGACTTGCACCTTATAGACCTAAGAAGTTTGTGAGGGGTATTACTAAATTAATTAATAGCTAAAAAATACAAAGCGGTTATTGACAACTAACTCGATGAATGATATTATGTTTAAGGTTAGCGATAACTAACCAGAATAAATCATGTGTGAATCCTCTCCTTTTGACAACGGTACCTATGGCCTGCGTCAAGGAGAGGTATTCAATGTTAAAAGGGGATAAAAATATATATTAGGAGGAATTATTTATGAAAGAATATTTGGAAATTGTCGAGGTATTCGGAAGAGAAATCCTTGACTCAAGAGGCAATCCTACAGTAGAGGCTGAAGTTACTCTTGCTGACGGAACAGTTGCTCTCGGATGTGCTCCCAGTGGTGCATCAACAGGAGAATTCGAAGCACTCGAGTTAAGAGATGGAGATAAGTCAAGATATCTCGGTAAGGGTGTTACAAAAGCAGTTGATAATATCAATACTACAATCAGAGATGCAATACTCGGATTAGATGCTTCTGATACATACGCAGTAGATGCCGCTATGATTAAGGCGGACGGAACAAAGGATAAGTCTAAGTTAGGCGCTAATGCTATCCTTGCAGTATCTATTGCAACAGCTCGTGCAGCGGCTAAGTCACTTGATATTCCTCTATATAGATTCTTAGGCGGTGTAGGTGGCAACAGACTCCCTGTTCCTATGATGAACATCCTTAATGGTGGTGCTCATGCTGATAGTGCTGTAGATACACAGGAATTCATGATTATGCCCGTAGGAGCTCCTACATTCAAAGAAGGACTGCGTTGGTGTGCAGAGGTATTCCATTCACTTAAGAAGCTTATTAAGGATATGGGTGATGTTACAGCCGTTGGTGACGAAGGTGGATTCGCTCCCAATCAGTTAAAGAGTGATGAAGAAGCCATTGAGAAGATTCTTGAAGCTATCAAGGCTGCAGGGTTTGAACCCGGTAAGGACTTCATGATTGCTATGGATGCTGCTTCTTCAGAGTGGAAGAGCGAAAAAGGAATTGGATTCTACAAGCAGCCTAAGTCAGGCAAGGAATTTACATCAGACGAACTTATCGCTCATTGGGAATCACTCGTAGACAAGTATCCTATCATCTCCATCGAAGATGGTCTTGATGAAGAGGACTGGGAAGGCTGGAAGAAGATGACTGAAAAGATTGGTCATAAGGTTCAGCTTGTTGGTGATGATTTGTTTGTTACAAATACAGAAAGACTTAAAAAGGGAATTGAACTCGGAGCAGGTAACTCTATACTTATTAAGCTTAACCAGATTGGATCAGTATCTGAGACATTGGAAGCTATTAAGATGGCTCACAATGCAGGATACACAGCAGTTACTTCGCATCGTTCAGGTGAGACTGCAGACACTACAATCGCAGATCTTGCTGTAGCATTAAATACATGTCAGATTAAGACCGGTGCTCCTTCAAGAAGCGAGAGAGTGGCTAAGTACAATCAGTTACTTCGAATTGAAGAGCAGCTAGGTGAATCAGCAGTATATCCTAAGATGGATGCTTTCCATGTAAAATAATAATCCGCAACTTTTACATAGGGCAGATGGGCAGGTTGAAAATTCAACCTGCTCATTTTTTTAATAAAAAACAAAGATAGTTAAGCTTGATGGATTGAAAAAATCATATAATTGATTTACAATTAATGCATCTAAAAGCGCCTAAGGGCGCGTATTTTTTATTACAGAGAGTTAGACATATCTAACTTTTAAAAATAGGAGGTAAAAATTATGAAAGTGTGGAAAGGAATCGCATTATTCGCAGGGGGTACATTGTTTGGTTTATGGGGCATTAAGATGTTATGTTCCAAGGATGCTAAGAAGGTATACACACATTGTACAGCAGGTGTATTGAGAGCCAAAGATTATGTTATGGATCAGGCTACAGCTGTAAAGGAAAACTGCTGTGATATCTATGAAGAAGCTAAGGTTATCAATGAAGAAAGAGCTGCAAAAGAAAAAGAGTCAGAAGTTGAAGATGAAGCTGAAGAAATCGTCGAAGAAGTTGTAGAAGAAGCAAAAGAAGAAAAGAAAGCTAAAACTACAAAGAAGGCTTCTACAAAAGCAACAACTGCTAAGAAGAGTACAAAAGCAGATACAGAGAAAAAAGATGATTCCAAGGCTAAAAAGTCAGCTAAGAAGAAAGAAGCGTAATGTATGAAATTTACGATAAAACATGATATTAAAGGTCGAATGAGAATTCATCTTGCGATGAAACGCATGACTTTTAAGGAAGCTGACAGCTTTGAATATTATCTTAATTGCTATGACGGCATTAAGAAAGTTAAAGTATATGAAAGAACTGCTGATGCTGTAGTTTATTATAATTGTAGTAGAAGAGAAATCATCGATTATGTAAGAAAATTCTCATTTAAGAAATTACAGGTACCTGAAAAAGTATTTGAGTGCTCAAGTAGGGAACTCGAAGCAAAATATTCAGAAAAGATAATTACAGATATAGTCTTACATTACGGTAAGAGACTAATTTTGCCTCTTTGCGTAAGGAGAGTATGGGTAATCGTTAAGATGTTATTTTATATCTTAAGAGGACTTAAGACTCTTAAGAACAAGCGTCTTCAGGTTGAACTGCTTGATGCCATTGCAATAACTGCAGCTGTATTGTCAGGAGATTATAATACAGCATCAAGTATTATGTTTTTACTTAAGATAGGAGATACTCTTGAGGATTGGACTCATAAGAGATCTATTGATGATCTTGCAAGACAGATGTCACTTAATATCGATAAAGTGTGGCTAGTTACCGATACAGGAGAGGTTCAGGTTAACTCTTCGGATATTGAGTGCGGTGATGAAGTTGTTGTCAGAATGGGCAATATGATTCCTTTTGACGGTGAAGTGTCAAGGGGCGAGGCTATGGTTAACCAGGCTTCGATGACGGGAGAATCAGAGGCAGTATGCAAGTCCGTGGGAATGAGCGTATTTGCCGGAACCGTTATAGAAGAAGGGGAGATAACTATTAAGGTTACCCAGACTGAAGGATGCGGAAGATTTGATAAGATTGTCAAGATGATAGAGGAGTCTGAAAAGCTTAAATCATCATTGGAGAGCAAGGCTGAGAGACTCGCAGATAAACTTGTACCATATACATTAGTTGGATCAGGCCTTACATGGCTTATTAGCAGAAATGTACAAAAGTCTCTATCTGTATTAATGGTAGATTATTCCTGTGCGCTTAAGATGGCTATGCCTATATCAGTTCTTTCTGCAATTAAGGAGGCATCTGAATATGGCATTACTGTCAAGGGCGGAAGATTCCTCGAAGCAGTTGCTGAGGCTGATACCATAGTTCTTGATAAGACCGGTACATTAACCAAGGCTCAACCGACAGTGGTAAAAGTTGTATCTTTTAATGGTGAATCCGAAGATGAGTTATTAAGAGAGGCTGCATGTCTTGAGGAACATTTCCCTCACTCTGTAGCTCGTGCCGTAGTAGATGCAGCTGAGAAAAAAGGCCTTCTTCATGAGGAGATGCATGCAGATGTGGATTACATCGTAGCTCACGGTATTGCATCAACAATTAATAAAGAAAAGGTTGTTATCGGAAGCTACCACTTTGTAATGGAAGATGAGGGAGTTGTAATACCTAATGGTAAGAAAAAACAATTCGATTCGCTTCCTGATGAGTATTCTCATCTATATTTCGCCAAGAATGGTAAATTAGCAGCATGTATCTTGATAGAAGATCCGATGCGAGAGGAAGTAAAAGAAGTTATAGAAGGTCTACGAAACGAAGGCTTTGAACATATCGTAATGATGACCGGAGACAGCGAGAGAACAGCTAAGAAGATTGCATCTGAAGCCGGTATTACAGAATACTACGCTGAAGTCCTTCCTGAAGATAAGGCAGGATATGTTGAGAGAGCAAAAGCGGAAGGAAGAAAAGTAATAATGGTAGGAGATGGTATCAACGATTCTCCTGCATTATCTGCATCCGATGCCGGTATTGCCATAAGCGACGGAGCTGAGATAGCCAGACAGATAGCTGATATAACAATAAGCTCGTCCAATCTTGAGAGCCTGGTAATACTCAGAAGAATCAGTTCTCTCTTAATGAAACGTATTAAGTTTAATTACAGAACGATTGTCGGATTCAATACAGCCCTTATCGGACTCGGAATAGCAGGAGTATTACCACCTGCAACATCAGCATTATTGCATAATAGTTCAACACTTGCTCTTGGACTTAAGAGCATGACCAAGTTAATACCGGAGAATAAAGAAAAATAATTAATATCCGCCTGATTTGTCAGTTGACTCTCAGGCGGATATAATTATTAATAATTCAATAGTAGGATAAAAATATGAATAAAAAGAAAACCAACATAGTATTAATAGGGATGCCGGCATCCGGTAAAAGTACAGTAGGTGTAATACTTGCTAAAGTTTTAGGCATGGACTTTATTGACACGGATCTTGTTATACAGCAAAAAGAGGATTCTCTCTTATACGAAATTATCAATGACAGAGGAGTAGATGGATTCCTTGCGTGTGAGGAAGAAGCTTTATTATCAATCAATACTGTTAATACAGTAATTGCTACAGGTGGAAGCGCGGTATACAGCGAGAGAGGAATGAGGCATCTTTCAGAGAATGGGGCAATTATATATCTTAAGGTCGAAAAGGATAAACTTTTTGACAGGTTACATGAGATAAGAGAACGAGGTGTAGTATTAAGAGACGGTGAAAGTCTGGATGAAATGTATGAGGAGAGAAGCGTATTATACGAAAAATATGCAGATATCATCATAGATGAAGGTGAATCTTCAATTGAAGAGACGGTTAGAAGAATTATAGACAGGTAAATAGAAAAGAATTAGTGAAACATTTTTTTGATTTTACTGTTGAACAATTATAAATAGTGTGTTATAAAATGATTGGCGGTTATAGTAGACTAACTTTAATCGCCAATTATATTTTTTTAAAGGTTAGATAGTTCTAACCAAAAAGGCAGGAAAAATGCGTACAGAAAACGAATATAAAGAATTAACAGTTAAAGAATTTACAAAAGCCGCTGAGATATATGAATCAAATCATGCGGGTATATATGAAATTTGTAAAGAAGATTATCCGTATATAGCGGGAGAACTTGAAAAAGAAGATTATCAAGATCTTCTTGATTGCGGATGCGGAACAGGACCGATGATTTCGCTTCTCTATGAAAAGGATCCGGGAAAACACTATACAGGATTGGATATTACACCCAAGATGATAGAAGTTGGTATATCTAAGAATTTAGAAGGAGTTGATTGGGTTGTTGGAGATTGTGAGAATCTTCCTTTTGAGGATAATTCTTTTGATGCAATTATTTGTTCGAACAGTTTTCATCATTATCCTAATCCGCAGAAATTTTTTGATAGTGTAAAAAGGGTATTAAGACCTAATGGAAGGCTCATATTACAGGATTACACTTCATCCAAACCGATGCTTTGGCTAATGAATCATATTGAAATGCCCCTTGCCAATATGGCAGGGCACGGAGATGTTGGTGCTAAGTCTCTTGATGAGATAAAAGAATTTTGCAATAAGGCAGGATTAAAAATAGAACTGCTGGAGAGTGCGAAAAAAGCAAGATTGCATTTGGTTGCCAGAAAGTTATGATTTCGTTTTTTAATCAGTACATTTCATATATAAAAAGGCAGTTATCCGTCTGTATAGTCGCTTGACTCTCAGGCGGATTTAATTGTGGATAACGGCTTTTATTTAAGAAAAAATATGCGACATCTGTTTTAAAAAGCATAGACGATATGATGAATACATCAAGATTGGGACAATAATATGATGAAAATGATTATGATTGTTGCAGCAATTGGGCATATCATATGTGGCATTACTGATTGTATGATGGCTTATACCAAGAGTGGGAGATTCGAGTTCTCTGATGCAAAAGATAATTCCAAGATGCAGAAGGTGTTTTCTACTATGCCGTTGAAACAACTTGAGGCTGCTATGCTTGTTGGCGTATTTTCACTCTTTATGAGTAGTTTCGGTTACATAGCGTTAAGCCAATACATACTTAAATCAAATGCTATTGTAGGAAATATAATGCTAGTTGCTGCTATGTTTTTCATGGTGCTCATATCAGCACACCATGTATTATGCGGAAGTGTCGAATGGTTCTATGTTAAGCTAGGCATGAAGGAAGAATCATTAAAAGCGGTAATGGACTTTTTCAAGAGCAACTCTGTTGCGGCTGTTGCTTACGTGGGTTTGTTGGTATTTGTTATATTGTTTTTTATTATGGTTGTTACAGGAAATACAAGTCTTCCAAGATGGGCATGTATTTTTAATACACTTCCTGCGTTTCTTTTATTGGCGCCTACCAAGGTTCCGGCTAAAGGCAACATTGCCAATGCTTTTATGTTTATTGGCTTAGCATTCTTGGTTTAAGGAATATAGGAGATATTATCCTAATGCAATGTATAAAATATAATTATTTGAATGATGAATTTGAGGGGAATTTGTATGATGCTAAAAATGGTGATGACAGAGTCCTGATAGTAATACAGGGATTAAAAGGACTTGAATTACCGGAGAAATATGCTTCTCTTTTTTGTGATAAAGGATACTCGTCATTGGCAATGTCTTACTATGGCGGTGAAGGTCAGAAAAAAGATATTCGTGCGATACCTTTGGATCAATTTCAAACAGCATGCGATGAATTAAAGAAAAGAGGATTTAAACGCATAGGCATATATGGTAATTCCAAAGGGGGCGGTATGGCTCTTCTTGCAGCAAGTGTTGTATCTGATATCAGTCTTGTTATAGCGGCGTCAGCATTTGGACATATTATGCAAGGAACAGGTAAGGAATCTGAAGATTCATGCAAAGCAATGGTATCTTTCAGAGGACAGGATTTTCCGTATGTAAAAAAAGGAAAACTTTTTTCGGATTTTTTGAAAAGATGTATCAGAGAAAAAAATATACGACTTCTGTATTTCTTTGATGAATGGGATAAAAAAGGAACAGAAGAAAATGAAATTCCTGTTGAAAAAATAAACGGAGATATACTCTTTCTTACATCTACGCACGATGAATCAGTTCCTGCTAAAAGAGATGCTGAACTTTTGGTTAAAAGATTGAACAGAAGCAGTTTCAAACATGGATATAAGCATATTAATTCAGAAACAGGAAGTCATAATTTGGGTTACTATCCGGTGAATAACAATATGCTTCCAAGAGAAAAGAAATATCCCAAAGAATGTCAAAAAGCACGAGAGGAAACACTGGCAATAATTTTGGATACATTAGACAAGTGGAAAGTATGAAACATGAAGACTTTAATATAAAAGAACATGGATTTGTCGGTCATCTTGCAGAACCCGATAATGGCAGTGACAAAGCAGTTATTATAATCATGGGAGGAGAGCAGAGCATCCTTCCCGGTATTAAATTTGCAGAGAGATTCGCAGACTATGGAATAACGGGATTATCTGTTTCGCTTTATGGAGCGGAGGGACTTCCTGATTCACCCAATCAGGTTCCTGTGGATATGTTTATTTCGGCAGTTGAATATCTGAGAGAGAAGAAACAGATAGAGCATATCAGCATATACGGACAGTCAATGGGTTCGATATTTGCAGTTCTTGTTGCACAGTATGTCGGAGGATTTGATAATCTCATAATGGTTTCTCCGACACATGTTCCTTTTGAAGGAACGCTAAAAGATAAAAAGACAATGACCGGAAAAAGTGTAGCCACCTGGCACGGAGAAGATATTCCGTGCGTATGCGCAGATTTCTCAAAAGTGAAGGCCGGGAAATATCAAAAACATCCTGATGCTAAATGTAAAGTTACAGGTATGTGGGTAGCCTATCACGATGCGTATAAGGATAAAAAAAGAGTCAGTGAAGCTAAGCTTCATGTTGAGAAAAGCAATGCAAGAGTTCTGCTTATTGCAGGAGATGAAGACGAAGCGTGGCCTGCAGAGTATTCGGTCAGAGAGATAGAAAAAGATTTAAAAGAAGCAAACTATGAAAGGAATGTAAAAGTTATAGTTTATAAGCACGGAAGTCATTTGAACGGACTTATGCCAAACAGAGAACGGGAGAAAAAACTTTATCGCATGATACCTTTGATTGGTTTAATGTATAAGACATTCGGAAAATACAGAAAAGAAAACATCTCTTATTTTGAGTCTTCTGAGAAAGAAATCATAAATTGGATTAATTCAAATAAATAAAAGGGATGAAACAAAAAAGTTGAGTGATAAATGATAAAAACGATAATAGTAGCTTTGGCTATCTGCATAATAGAAATATCTGTGATTGTAATCGCATCTCCCATGGCAAAGCCGTCACTGGTTTTAAGATTCCTTCCTGAAGATGTAAGAATTGCAGGGAAAGAGCATCCCCAACCTCCGATGTATAAACAGATAATTGCGCATATTCTTCTTGCAATATTCTTGACTGCCATGTTTGCTGGAATGATATATCTGGGGATTGATGGCATCAGAAACGGATACGGATTTTGGAAACTTACATTAAGGTTTATAGTGCTATTATATGTCATGAAAGCTTTTGACATTATAGTTCAGGATCAATGGCTTGTTATGACACTCGGATATTTTAAGAAAATATTTCCTGAGACTACAGACTGCGAAGGATGGAAGAACAGAGGTTTCAATAATAAAAATCAGATTATAAGAATTATTGCATATCCATTTCTTTGCATGATTACAGCAGGTGTATTTCTTTTTTTGAAGGGATTAATTTTGCAAGGGTGAAATATGAAATATTTTGAGTTTGGAAAAGAGAATAGTAAGACATTGATGATAGAGTGCGGATATCTTGCAAAATGGTATCCGGGACTTATGCCATTTATCGATGAAGCAAAGAAAAAATATCATGTTATAGTTCAGGCTTATGATGGTTTCAATGAAGATGAACCGGATTCGGTATTTCATTCTGTTATGGCTGAAGCACAGGATGCAGTTGATTTTATCATTAATAATCTTGATGGGAAAATTGATGTATTATATGGCATTTCTATGGGTGGAATGGTTAGCAATGAAATAATTTTGGATGGAAGAGCAAATGTACATACGTTCATAGCTGACGGTTATACTATTATGCCAATGCCGACTTTCAGATTCAAGTTTATAGAGAATCTTTATATTACAGGTTATTCATCTATTATTTATTCTGTATTGACCAAACATCAGGGGCTTCTTGCACTTGCTCTCGGAAGAACAAAAGAATCAATCAGAGAATCTTTATATACGAATGTAAATAAAGAGTCCATAAGGAACAGCGTTATTTCTGAGATTGGATATAAGTATAAATTTAATAGTTTTAATATGACAAGTTCTTATGTATTCCACGGATCAGCAGAAATTGTTGCTGCGAGAAAAGTACATAAGTTAAAAAAGAAAGGCGTTAATTTTATTCATAAGATGTTTAAAAATACAGGACATGCGGAATTAATACATAAGAATCCAAAGATATTGCTTAAACTTATAGATAAGGCATATAAAAACAGATATTAGTCTAAACCAAAAAGATTCAAAAGATATTTGGAGAAAGAGTTTAAAAGGAGTTGAAATGAGTTTACTTACAGCATTAATAATTGGATTAACCGGTGCTGTTTTGATGCTTTGCGGAGATATGACATTATATTTCAGCAAGGATGATTATAAGCATGACGGAACACTTAATCCAATAATAGATATTATGAAAAAGGCAGGAACCAAGAGACTGTATATCGGCGGAATGATCGGACCTTTAACGGCATTTCTTTATTGTGTCGGATATTACCATCTTGTTCTTTTTGCAAAAGACAAATTTGCGATACTTGGATGGATATTGTTTTTGGTAAACTGTCTCGGAATAATATGCGGAGGAGCATACCACAGTCATTGTGCCAATTTAGGATTGATAGGAAGACATGAAGATGAAGATACCCTAAAAGAAGTAACTTCTTTTCTTGATTTTCAAAAGAAAGTTGCTTTTGGAATACAGGCTGTTGGATTTATCGGAATGGCACTGATGATTGTTATGGGCTGGAGTGTTCTTCCTAGATGGATGATAGTTTTTACTCCGCTTGTTTTAATTCTTCTTTTGCCGCTTGTAAGAAAACTTCCCAAAGGAATACATATGGTTGTCTGCGGTGGCTGGACCAATATGATATCTGTTATTTACTATGCTGCGGCAATTATATGCATTGCTATAAATAATGGTTAGTTATATACCAAAATACTTATTAGCGAGTTTTTGAAGATTATCATTATTAGCTTCCAATATCTGAGCATTATCATCATCAAGATCCAAAATGCCTGTACATGTATGAGTAATAAACTCAAAATCATGCGATACCATGAAGATTATTGCTCCATTACGAGAAAGTTCGTTGATTAAATTGCTAACTCTTATCATCGAATCATAATCAAGGCCGCTGGTGGGTTCATCAAAGTAAAGAATCTCACTATTTTTTATAAGAGATGCTCCTATAGTGACTCTTTGCTTCTGCCCACCGGATAGTGAAGCAGGATGCTTGTCTTTATACTCTAAAAGATTAAGTTTTTGAAGAGTACTATCTATTAATTGTTCATCGACCTTACGTATACCCAAAGCCAGTTCTTCATTAACGCTTGCTGTGAATAGTTGATAATCAGCATCCTGTAAAACAAGATATGAGAGTTTACGTCTTTTTGTGGCAGATAATTTTTTTTCATTAAAAAATACTGTTCCTGATTTTTCTTTTAATATACCTGTAAGAATAGAAATAAGCGTTGTTTTGCCTGCACCGTTATGCCCCAGGATTCCGATTACCTCTCCGGAAGAAACATTTAAAGAAAGATTATTAATCAATGTATCCTTTTTGTTATATGAAAAACGTAGATTATTTATTTTTAGAATGTTATTCTTTTCCGGAACCTTGTTGCCGGTTAATTTATTAATTTTGCTTTTTATTTCCTTATCAGGATAAACTGTTCTTAAGCCTTTCTGTATTCGTATTGATTCATTAAGATTACAAAACTCGTCTTTTGTATATTTAGATTCAATACTTCCATTTTCTATATATACTACGGTATCAATTAAATCTCTTAAATAATAGAATCTATGATCTGCAACTATTATTGTATATCCCGCATTTTTGAGGTTTTTCATTATACTTGCCAAGCGATTTGTTGCTTCATAATCAAGGTTGGCAGAAGGTTCGTCAAAAATATATACTTTGGGGTTCAAGGCATATACAGAACCAATGGCAATCTGCTGCTTTTCGCCACTTGAAAGCGCAAAGATACTTTTGTTAAGATACTCTTCAAGATTTAAATCGATAACAGCTTTTTCGACTCTGTCGATGATTTCTTCGCGTTCATATCCCATATTTTCGCATCCGAAAGCAAGTTCTCTTGTAGTATCGGTCATAAAAAACTGTGATCTGGGATCTTGAAATACAGTCCCTACTTTTCCCGCTATTTCAGACGGAGGGAGTTCAAGAAGAGATTTATCGTCATAGAGTAATTCACCCTCGGTTTTTCCGGGGTAAAAATGTGGAATTAACCCATTTAATGAACGCAGAATGGTTGTTTTACCACAACCACTTCTTCCGGTTAACAGTACAAATTCTCCCTCATTTATTTCCAGACTGATGTTTTTAAGAGTATTCTCAGCCATTCCTTCGTAACAAAAAGAGTAATCAACAAATCTTATCATTGCCATCTCCATATATTTATTTGACCTAATGAAGAGTTGTCTAAAAGAAATAAAAATACAACTAGCATAATTACAAACACAAGGATAATATATTCAGCTAAACCAAATTTTACTTTTAAAAGAGCATGACGCTTATTGTATCTTTCGATTCCTCTTGTTGAACCTGAGGCTGCAAGTTCCTCAGATACCTTAAGACAACGCATTAGAAGCGGTATTAATATGTATTCGATAGTTGCAAAAGGATGAATTATAACTTTCAAAAACGTATCACTTATTCCACGTATTTTCATAGCATTACGTATAATTTTATATTCGATTAATAGGGTAGGAATATATCTAAACATTACCACAAATGGTATCGTGACTGCTTGAGGCATTTTTGCTCTTTCGAGAGATACCGTAAGTTCATCCAAATAGGTGCTTTTAAGTACCCATCTTGCTAAAGTTACTATAGGAATGATTTTAAGGACAGTCACACCAAAAATATTCATTACCAGTGTGATTACAGGAATTGTAACATATGAAAGATATGTATTTAGATAGGATATGATGATATAAGTTATTAACATGGATAATCCCCATTTTGCTGCACTGCCAGCACATACGAAAATGGCAATAGAAGTCATTAGTATGATTTCGGGAATATCTCCGTTTACAAAAAAACTCACTATGCCCAGCATTACCAACATGAACAATTTCAGCCTTGCATCCAAGCGAGCTGTACCATGAAACGATACTTGCGTTATTTGTTTTCTTATAGATTCATTCATATTATTACTCCATAACAAAAGGCTGAGCCGTGAGAGCATCAGCCTTTATGTTTTATTAAGAAAAATATATAACTATCTTTCCTCTACAAGTCCCGCTTTTACAAAATGTTTTCTTAAAAGTTTTAGTCCGATAAGTGAACCTACAAAACCTCCAACAAATCCACAGAAGATAATTACAGTAAGCATAGGCCATTCTGTCATTTTCATGAGTCCATTAACATATTCTTGAGAAAGACCACTGCTTAATGTTTTTTCCATATAAGCATCTCTGAAAATCTTCATGGGAGAGATGGCTCCAAATGTGAAGATACCGCTGAATACTGTATAAGCAATAATCATTTTCTTTGTAGATATTTCTTTAAAACCAATGATGAGAATATCTGCTAATATAGCACCAACAATTAGTCCTGTTCCAACGGTCCAGAATGCTCCTATAAGGAATGAGATTATTCCCTGAATAGAACCGGCAATTGATAAAACACCAAATTTAGGAACTTTTGCTAATAGAAGCATCATTATGATTCCGTTAGCAATTGAAACAACAGGGGGATAGAATACATTGGTTATGGGACCGGCAAAACTCATGCCAATACTGATTATCATATATATGACAAACATAAGAGCAGTAAGTGCACCGATAAGGATTAAATCCTTTGCAACAAGTTTTTTACTTTTCATCATAAACCTCCGTGAAATTAGTGTTAGTCGTAACTAACTACATAAATATTACATATCCTTTTTCCTATTGTCAATTACTTTATTGCGTTTTGTATAAATTGTATTATAATTTGGTTAGTTAAGGCTAATCCATCCGTATTATTTTACGAAAGGATGATTAAATATGAATTTATTTGTGATTATTGGAATATTTGGAGTCATAAGCGGCTTTATTGCTGCACTTGCTGATGTGCCTCTTGTTTGCCCTGAAAAAGGATACGCGCAGATTCCGGAAAGAAAAACTGCACCCTGGTGGAAAGATGTAACTGATGGAAGATTCTCTTTGTCATTTTGGTTGTCTTTTCTCGGACAACCGGGAACATATCTTACAATGTGGATGCTGGCTGTTCTTATCTCAAAGAATAATCCCGGACTGGGAATGGCTCTCAAGATCAATACCTTTATAGGATGTTATACAGGACTTTTATGCCATGTAATTTATTGCATCAAACCTCTTTTATACAGACGTTTATATACGAAGCTTGATGACGAAACAATAGAAGAGGCATTGAAGTCATTAGACAAGGTGACTATTGTACCTATGATTCTTGGATTTTCGACTTTGTGGCTTGGAACAACCGTTATTGTTATAATTGCAATTCTAAATGGGGCGCTTGAGGTGCCTAAAATCTGTTTACTTTTGAATCCGATTCCTTCAACTTTGATTCTTTTACTGCTTAAGAAATTAAAGGTCAGAATTATAGGTGCGCTGGGTGTCGGATTCATGATGTTTGCGATTCTTTTGATAATCGCAGGATTATGCATGGGTTAAGGAGATGTTTTCATGAGCTTATTATATAGAATTGCTGAGAACGGATGCTATAAACTTAACAGGCTTCCGGGTGGCGGAGTTAAGGGACTTATGCTGATGGAATCCAAAGTTTTAGGTGATAAAGATGATTTGCCTCGCAGTATGTATAGAAAAGGTCTGAAGATTAAGACTGTTAACTATGAGGGGTTTAAGATTCATATATTTAAAGATGGCAATGCTAAGAATAAAAGCAATAAAGCAATATTCTTTTTACCTGGCGGAGGTGGTATGGCGAGAGCAACTTCGCTCCATTATGATACCATAACCAGAATTGCCAAGAAAACCGGGGCTACTGTTTATATGGCTAATTATCCTCTTGCTCCCAAATGTAATGTACGTGATGCTCTTAAGTGGCTTGAGAAGGTTTATGCAAAAATCTTAAAAAGGCATCTGGCCCAAAATATTGTTTTCATGGGAGACAGTGCAGGAGCGAATCTTATATTAAGTTTGACTTATCGTTTAAAGAAAAAACCCGGAAAGCTGATAGTTATTTCTCCAGCATGCGGACTAGAATACGGAAAGAACAGGAATATAAGACTTGCCTTTGAAGAATACGATCCTATTCTGAATGTTAAAATGAATGACATTATAGCGGAAAACTGGTGTAGGAATGTTCCTTTGAACAGTTCCGATATCAGCCCGGAATATATTGATTATAAAGATTTTCCTCCTATGTTTTTCTTTTACGGAAAACATGAACTTTTCTACCCTCATGTTATGAATTATCTTTATTCGTTAAGAAAACAGGGTATAGAGTTTTCAGAGGAAGTTGAATCCATGTGCCATGACTGGGCATTGTGTTTTTTCTTCCCCGAGGGAAGAAGAGCTATCAGAAAAATGTGCAAATGGATAATGAATTAGATAATCGGAGGATGAGATGAATAAGCATCAATTCAGATCGCTATTGGGAGTCATAGGCGGTGCATTCTTCATGGCAGGAGACTGCCTGATATATTGTTATAAAGGAAATACAGGAGCAGAGATTGACCCGTTATGGCTGGATGTTGCGATGTGGAGATTTATTCTCTCAGCAGTGTTTGGATTTATTGGTATGGCATTAATGATTCCTGCTTATTTCAGTTTCAAGAAGATGATTGATGATACGTGTGGCGGATTACTGAGACTTTTTACGATATTTATGGGAGTAGGGGTTGTATCTACAGGGTATCTTCATTTTGCATTAGGGTCACTTTCGCCGATTACTTACAAATCGATTATAGAAAGCGGTGGATCAGTTGAAATGGCTACTGCAGTATGTAAGCAATGGTCAGAGATTTTAACACCTATCAATCTGATATTGATTCTTTTCTTATGTTTTGAATATCTCGTTCATTTTATTGCTACGGTGTCAGGCAAACTTAAACTTTCGAGAGTAATGTGTCTTGTCGGAATTCTCGGAGCCTTTGCCATTGGAATGGTATGGAAACTTATATTCAAAGGCACAGCAGTGGAAGGGGCGTATGGCGCATTTGAAAGCATGGGAGAAGCATTAACATTCTTGACGGCTTTCATTTATTGGACTAAAAACAAAGAAAGTAAAATGAAATTTTGCGTATTTGATATATTAGGAGAATAATTAATGGAAGAACATGTGCAGATATTGGATTTACCATATTGCAAACCATTTAAAGAATGGCTGAAAGACAGATATGGAGAAGAGAAGGCACAGGATATATGGCAAAAAACAGTAGATCGATATAATGCTTATTTGCCGGATCTTCCTGATTACGGTGGAAAGAAAAACGGACATGCCATAGCAATATATGGCGGTCTGGCTATTTTTTCTTTGTATCCCAACCTTCCTGATGAGCCGCCCATATCTGAAATGCAGGATTTTGTCAGCAATATGTTTATGGGGAAGATGTCAAAACTTGGAAAAGTGTTCAACTTAAATCGTTCTGCTGATATGTGGTTAATTAATAGGATATTTGAAAAATCCGGTAATGGTGACAGAAGGGATATCGTTAAATATCCCGCAAGTTTTGTTAATGTAGCTGAGGCGTATGATAAGGAAAACCATGCAGCAAGGTATTATTTTACACAATGCCCTAATGCGGAATTTGCCAAGAAACATAATTTACTTCATGTATTGCCGCTTTGCTGCAACTCGGATTTTTTTCTGATTGAACAACTGCATGGAACGCTTATTCGATGCGGAACCTGCGGAAACAGTGATAAATGCGATTATTGTGTTGTCGGAAATAAGAATCCGCTTGCTGATGAATACGAAATTGTAACTGATGAGCGTGGTTTTTTAGTAAGTAGAAAGAAGCAGTAAAGAAATATAGAAAGCGGGTGTGTTTTACGATGAAGAATTTTATTAAAGAAGGACAGAAATTACCGTTATTCGGAATCGGACCGTACATGATTTCCGGGATGGTAATTGTAACTATTCTTGGGATTATTTTTTTAGGACATGTTTTTAAGATTGGAATATTGGGATTCCCGTGGGTTTTAATATTTAGAATCATAGGTGCGTTAATAATCATACTCGGAGCATTCGTATGGTTTAAGGGAGCGCTTGGTTCGGGGATGGATAAGAATATATCAGAGAACAGACTGAAAAAAGACGGTATATATGCATGGGTAAGAAATCCCATGTACAGCGGCATTTGGATTACGCTAATCGGAGTCACTCTTATGTGGCATAATGTTTGGATGCTTATTCTTCCGGTTATTAACTGGTTAATTATGACTCTTGTATTAATAAATACAGAAGAAAAATGGCTCATTAAATTGTATGGTGACGAATACGCTGAGTATAAAAAACATGTGAACAGGTGCATTCCGTTCTTTCCAAGAAAAAGGAATAAATAACACGAAAAGAAAAATACATTTTTAAAGAAAAAAATTGCCTGTTTTCACTTTTCTGAAGGAAGGAAGAGAGGGAGAACGTGAGATTGTAGACGATATAATTCAGTACTTTGGAGAAAGGGATTGAAACAATAATGAACGAAGAAAAGATAAAACCTATACTTAACGGTTCTGCAGAAACAATGCTTCAAAGTTTTTACGCCAGAGCGTTGTGGAGCAAGAATCCAAAGAATAAGTTTAGAGATGTTAAAGCAGAAGAAATAGTCGAAAAGCTTGATTATGATTTTTCTAATGCTCAAAAAGATACTGCCATGAGCAGCGGAGTTATTGCCAGGACATATGTTTTTGATGAACTTGTTTCAAATTTCATAAAAGATAATCCGCAATGCACGGTTGTAAATATTGCCTGCGGTTTGGATACGAGATTCTATCGTATGGATAATGGAGAGATTACATGGTATAATCTTGACCTTCCTGAAACTATAGAAGTCAGGGATTCCGTATATCATGAGTCAGGGAGAGTATCAACTATAGGCTGCTCTGCGTATGACCCTGCATGGGCGGATAAGATTACAGTCAGAGGAAAGATGCTTTTTATTATCGAAGGTCTTTCCATGTATCTAACCGAAGAACAGGTAGGAAAGATGCTTGGAATTATCAGAGATAATTTTGATAATGCTACAGTTCTGATGGAATGTCTTTGTCCTAAATTTGTAAACAAAGAAAAAGTAGAAAAGTCTATTAAATCAACAGGAGCTGTATTCACATGGGGTGCGTACAGTTTTGATGATTTGGGAGATGTTTCCAGAGGATTTAGGAAAATAAAAGACGATAATATCATAAGGGGCATGTGTGAATACTATCCGATTTACAAATTGGCAGCTTGGATTCCGATTATAAAAAAATATGCTCAAAAAATTTTGGTTTTTGAAAAAATGTGAGTTTGTATGAATTAATGTGATGTCAGGAAATTAATTTCTTGACATCCTTTTTTTATTGTTGACAAGTCGGTTAGCGGGTGCTAACATTTATATGACCGAAATAAAAAAACGGTCACAAGAAAGGGAATATATATGCCGGACAGAGTATTTACAAATGAACAGAGGGATGAATTGAGGCTGGTAATGCTGGAAGCAGGATTCCCTTTGATAAAAGAATATGGTGTGACACATACAACAATCACTAAGATTACAGAGGCTGCAGGAATAGCCAAGGGTACTTTTTATCATTTTTGGAAGAATAAAGAAGAATATCTGGCAGATCTTATTAAGTATCACAGACAGAAAATGATACCTCAATTAATTGCGCCGGATGTTCTTGCGGGAAAGAGAAAACTTGGAAGAGAAGATGCACGCGTGTATTTTCATCATTTGGTTGATAAGGATATGAGTATTTATGCACATATGACTCTTGAAGATGAATCGAATCTTATTCATAAGACTTCGGATTTTGATCCTGATGAAAAAAAAGAAAGTTCTATAGCAATAAATTTATTAAGTATGCTTGATGGAGTCAGACCTGATGTAGATTTTCTTCTTTTAGCCAATATGACAAAGATTTTGGTGCTGACAGCTGAAGCCAAGGAAGAACTGCATGAGAGTGTTTATGAGAAGACGATAGATAAAATCATTGATTGTATTCTTGATCTTATCTTCGAGAAAGGAAATTAATCAATATGAAAAAATATAAAGAAACTGAAAAAGGATTCTATGGATGCTACTGGCCATGTCCGGGTGAAGAATCACATAATGCAATTATTGCTATGTTAGGAGATGATTGCGAAGATCATGTTGCCAAATCAGGAGTAAGGTGGCTTCATAAGAAATTCGGAGTAAATGTAATGACGCTATCACCTGCTCATAAGGATTACAGTCATCATAATCTTCCGGTTGAAAGAATAGGTGCTGCTATTGAATATCTTAAGAGTAAAGGGAATAAGAAATTCGGTATAGCCGGAGCTTCCACAACAGGCATGTATGCTTTAATTGCAGCATCATATTATCCCGAGATAACGCTTACCATTGCTATGACACCTAGTGATTTCGTTATGGAAGGATTCTATCAGGGAAAACGTGATGGCATGAAAGAATGGCCCGGCGAGGGAGAATCAACCGCATCATGGCAGGGTGAACCGCTTCCTTATCTTCCTTTCGTTTATCGTCATCCTGAATATTATCAGAAGATGAAAGCGGATGCAAAAGTTAACAAAGATATGCTTGTATCGAGAGGCGTATTTGATGATTCGGAAAAAGCACATCCGATAAGGGAAGAAGAGTTTATAAAAGTTGAACGAATAAAAGGAAAACTTTTGCTTATAGGAGCTGAGGATGATGTTCTTTGGGATACTGCAAAATATATAAGACGTATGGAGGAGAGATTATCTAGAATTCCTCACGAGTGTGAAGTTGAGAGTGCAATTTATGATCATGCGACACATTTTGTATTTCCTGAAGGCTTACTTAAGCAGATGATGCCGATTGGCGGAAGTTTGTTTGTAGGTTTATTCAAAGCAGGACGTGATTTTAAAAAGGAATGCAAAGAAGCACGTATCGATATAGATAAGAGAATGAGCAAAGCGATAGAAGATTGGTCTTGTAAGAGAAGCATAAAAAAACAGATTTGATTATTGACACGTAAAGGCAAAGTGATTATAGTAATCTTTGATAGCGAACAATGATAACTATCAAAGATTACTTTTTATTTGGGTAAGAATTATGCCAAGAGATAAGTCGTTAAGTCATGTAAGAGTAAATAAAGCGATTATGGAGGAGTTCCTTGAAAAAGGGTATGAAGCTGCTTCCATTAGAAGCATTGGCGCCAGAGCAGGTATGACATCTGCCGGTCTTTACAGACATTATGCTGATAAAGAAGCCATGTTTGAAGGTATGGTCAGCCCTCTTGTTGATGAAATGAAGAGCTGGCTTAAAAATCATACCAGCAAGAAGTATGATTTAGTTGACAGTAACCCTACAGGTGAGCAACTCTTTGGTGAGTCATTTATTGATCTTATTAGAAATGTCATCTTACCAAGAAGACAGGAATTCATACTTCTTATGACTTGTTCTGCAGGAACTAAGTATGAGAATTTTATTCATGACCTTACCAATGAGAATCAAAAGGAATTCTTGGATGCGTTAAAGTTTCTTAAGAAAAAAGGATATAAGGTTAAGACCGTGTCCGAAGAAGAATTACATTTTCTTTTATCGGCTTATTTAACTGCGTGTTTTGAACCTATAATTCATGATTATAATGAAAAACAGATAGATAAATACCTGAATCTCATACAAGAATTCTTTATGCCGGGATGGTTAAGAATTATGGGTATTGAATAAATAGAGCCTACGGGCTCTTTTTTATTACGTAAGTTATCATTATTGAGTTAGTGATAACTAACGTAAAATATATTAAAGGAGGTCCATTAAGTTGGGAAAGACAGAAAAATATGATCATATGAAATTGATCAGGCAATATGCAGGAGGACATAAGCATCTAATAACGCTTGGCAGATTCTTAGCTGCTATAAGCGCTGTTATGACTTTGATACCTTATTATCTGATGTGGAAGATAATAAGAGTCGCTGTTAATGGTGAAAACCTTGGTTCCATTACAGCATATGCAATAGTGGCAGTAGCATTGATTGTAGGTGCATTGCTTGTATATATTGCAGCGCTTCTTTGCACACATATATCAGCATTCAGAGTACAAGCTAATATGAGATGCTCTCTTATGAGAAGAATTATCACATTACCTCTTGGTGTGTTTGATGAAGATGGAACAGGAAAGATTAGAAGAATTGTTAATGATTCTACAGCCGCTACAGAGACATATATAGCGCATACACTTGCAGATAAGACTGTTGCAGCCATTACACCTGTTGGTCTTCTTGTTTTGGTATTTGCTTTTAACTGGAAGATAGGCCTTATATGTATGATACCTGCTGTTATCGGATTTTGTTGCATGATGTCCATGATGGGCAAAAACATGCAGCAGAAGATGAAAGAATATCAGGATGCACTCGAAACAATGAGTTCCGAAGCTACTGAATATGTAAGAGGTGTTCCGGTTGTAAAAACTTTCGGCCAGACAGTTCATTCATTCAAAAGATTCAAGGATTGTATCGATGGATACGGTAAATGGACCACAGAATATACATTAATGCTTAGATTCCCTATGATGGGATTCATGACATGCATTAACGCAATCTTTGTGTTTTTAGTAATTGCATCATATATATTTACAAGAAACGGTGTTGATAATGCAACCATTCTTAACATTATGTATTACATCATTATTACACCACTCGTAACTGTAGCATTAACCAAGATTGCTTACTCAGGTGAGGCTGAGATGAATCTTATTGATGCGTTGAAGCGTGTAGACAAGATTATGGAGATTGAACCTTTGGGAGAAGGCAACTCCAATGAGAGACCTACCGACTTTGGTATTGAAGTCAAGAATGTTTCATATCGATATAAAGATGCAACAAGAAATGCACTTGATAATGTTTCATTCTCGATTAAGCAAGGTGAGCATGTTGCTTTGGTTGGACCATCAGGTTCCGGTAAGACTACAATGGCTGAACTTTTGGTAAGATTCTTTGATGTGGCAGAAGGAGAGATATGTATTGGTGGTGTTAATGTAAAAGACATGCCTTCATCATATCTTATGGAACAGGTATCATTTGTGTTCCAGGATAGTCGGCTTATAAAGAAATCAATACTTGAAAATGTTCGTATGGGTAAGCCGGATGCTACAGAAGACGAAGTTCTCGAAGCACTTAAGAAGGCACAGTGTATGGATATCATTGAGAAACTTCCCGATGGGGTTAATACAGTTATCGGAGAAAAGGGTACTTATCTATCCGGTGGTGAACAACAAAGAATCACTATTGCACGTGCTGTATTAAAAGATGCACCTATACTTATTCTTGATGAAGCGACAGCTTTTGCTGATCCTGATAATGAGACCAAGGTTCAGGCTGCTTTTGATGAGATGTCTAAGGATAAGACCCTTATAATGATTGCGCACAGATTATCAACAGTTAAGAATGCTGACAAAATATTTGTTATGGATGACGGTAAGTGTGTCGAATCCGGCAAGCATGACGAACTTATTGCTGCAAATGGATTGTATAAACGAATGTTTGAAGAATACTCCAAGTCTGTTGAATGGAAGGTAGGTGCATAAGATGATAGAGAAATTACAACATAAATATGCCCTTTCAAGACAGGGCGCAAAAGATATGATCAAGGCGTGCGTCTGCGTTACATTAACGGATATGGTTTTGATGCTGCCTGCAGGTGTGCTCTACACATTAATAAAAGATTTACTCAATAACGGATTAACCAAGGAAAGAATTCCTTTTTATGTAATCGCCTCAATAATAATTCTTCTTCTCATAGCGATTACCAACTTTATTCAGTATAATGCAACATTTTTAACTACATACCGTGAAAGTGGTGTAAGAAGAACAGCGATTGCTGAGAAACTTAGAAAACTACCTCTTTCATATTTTGGTAAAAAGAATATCGCAGACCTTACAACCAATATCATGGGCGACTGTGCAATGATTGAGACAGCATCAAGCCACTGGATTCCCGAACTGATCGGAGCTGTAATCTCAGTTGCTTTGGTTGGTATCAGTATGTTTATCTTCTTTGATTGGAGAATGGTACTTGCGGCTTTCTGGGTAATACCTGTTGCATTCATTATTATAATTACTTGCTCAGGTGCAGAAAAGAGAGCAGTAAGAAAGAATCAGGCTATCAAACTCGACATGTCCGATGGTATCCAGGAATGTCTTGAGTCAATCAGGGATTTAAGAGCTAATAATTCTGAAGACAGATATATGGAAGAACTTGATGGCAAGATTAAGAAGGTAGAAAAGTTCGCGCTCTTTACAGAACTTAAGATGGCTGTATATGTAAACTCTGCAGCAATCGTACTTAAACTTGGCATCGGTACAACAGCAATTATGGGTGGTATCTTATTTGCAAAAGGCGATATCGACATCTTAACATTCTTCATGTTCTTGATGATCGTATCCAGATTATATGCTCCTATGGAGATATCACTTCAAAACTTTGCAGCTATTATTGCTACTGGTATTCAGTGTGAAAGACTTGATGAAGTTCTCTCTCATGAGATTCAGACCGGTTCGGATAAGTTAAAAGTTGATGGATACGATATTGTATTTGATCATGTTGGATTCAAGTATTCAGATGATACAGACGTTCTTTCAGATGTAAGCTTTACTGCTAAGCAGGGTGAAGTAACAGCACTTATCGGACCTTCCGGAGGTGGTAAGACAACAATATCAAGACTTGCTGCGAGATTCTGGGATGTTAATAGTGGTACTATTACACTGGGCGGACAGGATGTATCTGAGATCGACCCTGAAACATTACTTTCTAAGTACTCAATAGTTTTCCAGGATGTTACGCTTTTCAATAATTCCGTTATGGAGAATATACGAATCGGTAAGAGCGGAGCGACTGATGAAGAAGTAATGGAAGCAGCGCGACTTGCCAACTGCGAGGAATTCGTTAATCTCTTGCCTGATAAATACAATACTAATATAGGCGAAAACGGTAGCGAATTATCAGGTGGTGAGAGACAGAGAATATCAATTGCCAGAGCTTTTCTTAAGGATGCACCTGTTATTCTTCTTGATGAAGCAACTGCATCTCTTGATGCTGAGAATGAAACAGCTATTCAGGAAGCACTTTCAAGACTTATTAAGAACAAGACGGTTCTTATTATCGCACACCGTATGAGAACCATTGCTAATGCTGACAATATCGTAGTATTAAAAGACGGTGTTGTTGCTGAACAAGGTAGTCCTGAATACTTATCAGGATTCGACAGTATCTATTCTCGTATGACAAAACAGCAGTTAAAGTCACAGAACTGGAAAATGTGAAAACTTTTTAAATTTTAATATTGAACAATTATAAATAGTGTGTTATAAAATGATTGGCGGTTAAAGAGGACTAACTTTTTAACCGCCAATTAAACGTACATACAGTTAGGTATATCTAACTCAAATAACAAAATATTTAAATATTTATATAAATTGTTCGGAGGAAGGATTATGGGTCTCTACAAAAACTTTGTAAGTCAGACGAGAAAGCCTGAAGGAGTTCTCGGCAAGATGATGGTTAATGGCATGAATGGTGGCCATGCAGCAATGGCGGATTGGGGTATGTCGCACCTTCAGGTTGAATATCCTACATATTTATTGGAAATCGGCTGTGGCGGTGGCAGAAACGCCGGAGAACTCATGAAGAAATATCCCTCCGCATATATGACAGCGGTTGACTATTCTGATGTATCTGTAGAAAAGGCAACTAATTACAACAAAGAAGCTATCGATAACGGAAGATGCGAAGTTAAACAAGGTGATGTATCCAATCTTAATCTTCCTGACGGCAAGTTTGAGTTAGCAACTGCTTTTGAGACTATCTATTTCTGGCCCGGTCTTCATAGATGCTTTTCTGAAGTTTTCAGAGTGTTAAAGGATGAAGGAACTTTCATGATAGTTAATGAATCCGATGGTAAGGATGAAGCAAGTCTTAAATACGAGAGCATCATCGAAGGAATGAAATGCTACACAATAGAGGATATTGAATCAGCGATCATTTCGGCAGGATTCAAGGAAGTTAAGTCTTTTCATCATGAGTCTAAACCATGGATTACAGTGATTGCTAAGAAGTAGGAATTAATAGGGAGTGTTATGGCAGGAACAATTATAACTGCATTAATAGTGGCGATAGTAGTTGTCGTATCCGTGTTTGGAACTGTAAGAAGGATTAAATACGGATCAGCGTGCTGTGGTGAAAAAGAAGCGGCTCCATCCAAGGTAAAGGTTAAAGATAAGAATAAGAAGAATTATTCGCACAAATACATTGTTGGAGTTGATGGTATGCATTGCAGCGGATGCGTAAGAAAGATTGAAAACGAATTCAATACACAGGACGGCGTATGGGCAAAAGCCAATCTTGAAAAAAGACAAGTAGTACTGCTTACCAAGAGTGATATTGAGTTGAGCAGAGTCCGTAACATTGTGAATGATGCAGGATTCACTATGCTTTCATTTGATATTAGCAATTAATTATTGTTCGAATGTTTTGTAAATAATTAAGTTAATATACAGGAGGAAGTCATGATTAAACTGACAGAAATGAAAAAAGGAGCAGAAGGTAAAGTTGTGTCTGTTGTCGGCGACCCAAGATTTGTAAGCCGAATAACATCCATTGGCCTTACTCCGGGATGCAAGTTATCCATGATTAAAAATGAAAAGAACAGACCTATCTTAGTGTACTCAAGAGACACTATGATTGCGCTTAACCGTAAGGATTGTTCCAACATAGAAATGGAGGTATGCATCTAAGATGACAGCTGATAATGAATACGTAATAGCCCTCTTGGGTCAGCCCAACTCGGGTAAATCAACACTTTTTAATGCTCTTACCGGTATGCGTCAGCATGTAGGTAACTGGCCAGGTAAGACTGTAGAGAAAAAAGAGGGTTCATTTAAACATGATGATAAGAAATATGTAGTAGCCGATCTTCCCGGAACTTACAGTTTATCTGCAAACTCCGATGAGGAGATGATTACGAGAGATTACATTGCATCGGGAAAGGCTGACGTTGTATGTATCTTGGCTGATAGTTCACAGCTTAGCAGAAGCTTATATATGCTTGCTGATTATGCTGGTATTACAGTTCCCTGTTTCTTATTACTTAACATGAGTGATGTTGCAGAACTTCAAGGAAAGACAATTGATGCCAAGGCACTTGAGAAGAAGCTTGGTATTCCTGTAGTTCCTTTCTCTGCGCCTGACAAGAAATCTTATGATGGCTTTTATACAGCACTTAACAGAGCATTGATTAAACAGTCTACACTTGACTACAGCGCTCTCGAAGAAAAGTATGCAGGAATAGAAGCATACAGCAGATTAAAAGAGATAATACCTGAGAATATTATTCCAGGCTACTCTAGCACATGGCTTACTATCAAGGCTATAGAAGGAGATGCTCCTGTAATAGCTAAGATAAAGGGAGTTCTTTCGGGAGATAATGCCAAAACTTTTGAAAATATAATTGCCGGCATTAAAAACGGTGTTGTTATAGCAGGCGAAAGAAAATTTGCTTGGATTGATGAATTGCTTGATGGAGCAGTAAAGAGCGAAAAGAAATCTGCAACACTTGGAAAGTTTGACAGAGTAATCACCCATAGATTCTGGGGTAAGATTGTTGTTATTGCAATAATCTTTGGCGGATTGATTGCATCATTCATTCCGGCACTTCCTTTTATGGGTATAGGACAGGCTATAGCTAAGATACCCGATCCTTTGATAGCAATTCTTGATGGAATAGGTTGTCCATCGATAGTTTCTTCACTGCTATGCGATATTTTTATTAGATGTATATCATTTGTTGTGCAGATGTTAGGATTCGTATTTGGTGTTACTTTAGTGTTTGGCCTACTTGAAGAGATAGGTTTGATGGCGAGAGTTTCATATGTGTTTGATAACTCTATGAGCAAGTTTGGCCTTCAGGGTAAGAGTGTAATGCCTTTCCTTATAAGTTTCGGTTGTACCATGGGTGGTGCTGCAGGTACCAGAGTTATTGATAACTGGGGACAGAAGGTATTAACAATTGCTCTTTCTTGGGCTATACCTTGTGGAGCTGCATGGGCTGTTATTCCCTTGCTTTCAACAATATTCTTTGGAGCATGGGCGCCTGTGGTTATCTTGGCAATTTTAATCGTTATGATTCTTCATATCTGTGTTACAGGATTTATTTTTGGACGTTTCCTTGTAAAGCCCGAAGAAAGATACGGTATGATAATGGAACTTCCTCCTTATCATAAGCCCAGATGGGGTGCACTTCTACGTTACGTATTCGGCAGAACAAAAGATACATTCTTAAGAGCTAGTAAAGTGGTAATCTTGGTTGCATTTGTTTTCTGGCTTTTGTCATTTACCAAGGATGGAAATATTACCAACAGTATTCTTTATAAGTTCGGTCATTTTGTAGAGCCTGCAACAAAGCTTGTTGGATTAAGCTGGCAGTCATTCTTAGCATTCCTCGCTTCTTCACTTGGTAAGGAGGGCGCACTTGGAGTTCTCAGTATGCTTTATACCAATTCAGGCACACTTACAATGGGTTCCCTTATGGCTGCTGAGAAGGCAAGCAACTTTAATGAATTAATGCTGACCAATATATCAAGACCTGAGGGCCTCGCATTAATATTCGCTATGACATTCAATATGCCTTGTATCGTTGCACTCGCTGCAACATATCAGGAAACACACTCTGCAAAATGGACAGCAATTATTGGTGGATACTATACAGTAGTAGCTCTTCTTTTAGCAGGTGCTGCTTATTATCTTGGATTATTGATTTTCTAAATATGTTTTTTTAGGAGAAGGTCCTATGCAAAAACTAATTGAATTGTTAAAAGACGGAAGATCCAGAACTATAGAAATGCTCGCTGAAGAATTAGGGGAATCCACAGAGAATGTTCAAAGAGATATGGACTTTTTAGAGCGCATGGGCGTAATAAGAAGAACAGGCTACGTTGAAGCTCAGGGACATGATTGCTCTACTTGTGGTGGATGCAAGGATGGACAAAAGTGTAAAAGCTGTGCGCCTGAAGGTGGCTTTAAAAACATGGGCACGATGTGGGAAGTTCTGAAGGAGTGTTGAATAAAAGTATATTATAAATATTGTACCAGTAACGAAAAATTCTCATCTGTTTTGATGAGAATTTTTTGTATGCCATAAAACAGAAGAATATATAGAAAAAAATTCAAAATAGTGTTTGACAAGCGTTAGCGAACAGTGTATTCTATAAAAGGTTTTAAGAGTACAGTGTTCGCTAAAGAGGTATTTATGCCAAGAGATAAATCTGAGAATCATGAAAAAATAGTAGATGCAGCTTATGAAGAGTTTATGACATATGGCTTCGTTGATGCTTCTATGAGAAGGATAGCGAGTAATTGCCAGATGAGTGCATCGGGTCTATATAAACATTTTTCCAGCAAGGAAGATATGTTTGCTTCGTTGGTTGAGCCTGCGTATAACGGATTAAAAGAAAAGTACAATCAAATACTTGATAAAGAATACGCAGATATTAAGAATAAGACGGCGGAAGATATATGGGAAGGCGACGAGGAGACTGTCTGGGTTACAAAATATATCTATGATAATTACAATGCTTTTAAATTGTTAGTATGCAAATCTCAAGGTACTGCATATGAAAATTTCATACATGAACTTGCAAGTATGGAGGAAAAAGCGACTATTGAGTATATTGAGAAACTCAAAGAAAACGGAATCAAGACTAATCCAATTCCCAAAAAAGAATTACATCTTTTTGTAACTTCCAATATCAATGCCATTTTTGAAACAGTGGTACATGATTTCTCTAAAAAAGAAGCCATCGCGTATGCAAAAAGATTGGATGAATATTGTGTTGCAGGATGGAAGAGAATCTTCGGCCTCGCAGAATAGCATTACGGTAAATTAAACAAGTATCAAAAATAAAACGCAACCTTAGTGTTGCATTTTATTAAAATAATAGAGTTAGACTAAACTAACTCAAGGAGGATGTAAATGGACAAAAAGACAAAAAACAAGTCAATGATATCGTGGGTTCTTGAATTCACCAAGATGGATGCTCCATCCTATGTGTTCAGTGTTATATTCGCGATTATCAGTGTAGCTGCAGGATTCGTTCCTTATTTCTTTGTAGCCAGAATAGTTGCAGCGCTTATCGAGGGCAACGCAGATATGAAGTATTATTTGATTCAGTGCGGATTAATATGTATATGCTGGATTATAAATAAGTTGTTTCATGCTTTTTCGACTACAGCATCTCACAAGGCTACATTCGGAGTATTGGCACAGATACGTAGAAATTTGACCAAGAAGTTAAGCCTTATGCCTCTTGGAGATGTATTGGATGATTCTTCAGGATCACTTAAAAATATCATTGTTGAGAGAGTTGATTCGGTAGAGACAACCTTAGCGCATATAGTGCCGGAGCTTATATCTAACGCAATCGTACCTGTAGGCGTGTTCGTTATAATGCTTATAATCAACTGGAAACTAACTTTATTGGCTATGATATGTGTACCTGTGGGTGGAATCTTTTATTCTCTTATGATGGTAGGTGCGAAGGAAAGTTTTGAGAATACAATGATTAAGACCAAGGCACTTAATGACACAGCGGTTGAATATATTAACGGTATTGAAGTAATCAAGGCTTTTGGTAAATCAAAAACTTCGTACGAAAAATTAGTTGTAGCTGCAAAAGAGGGTGCTGATTGTTTTATTGAATGGATGAGAAGATGTAATGTATGGCAGAATCTTGCGATGTCGATAATGCCGAGCTTTTTAATCTCTTTACTTCCTTTTACCGGTTGGCTTTATATGACCGGTCGTATCGAAGCATCTGATGCGCTTATGTTGATTATATTATCACTTGGACTTATTGCTCCTTTTATGATTATTGCCGGACATATGGATGAATTATCAAAAACAGGTGCAATCATTAACGAGGCTACATCTATTCTTAATAAAAGAGAATTGATTCGTCCTAAGACAGCCAAGGAATTACCTGTTGACAATAATATCGAGTTCAAAAATGTTCATTTTGGATATAAGGATAAAGAGGTTCTACACGGAATTAATCTTAAGATAAAAGAGGGTAGCGTTAATGCTCTAGTCGGTCCTTCAGGATCAGGTAAATCAACTATTGCAAAGCTGATTGCTTCATTTTGGGATGTTGATGAAGGCGAGATTACTTATGGCGGAATTAACATTAAGGATATTCCTTTAGAAGATTACAACAAGTATATAGCTTATGTATCACAGGATAACTACTTATTCGATGAGACAATTATGGAAAACATTCGAATGGGCAATCCTTCCGCTTCTGATGATGATGTAGTCAATGCAGCCAAAGCATGTGGATGCCATGAGTTTATTACTAATCTTGAAAACAGTTATGATACATTGGCCGGAGGCGCCGGTGGTCATCTCTCAGGTGGTGAAAGACAGCGAATCAGTATTGCAAGAGCTATGCTTAAAGATGCACCGATTGTTATTCTTGATGAAGCAACAGCTTATACAGATCCTGAAAATGAAGCAATTATTCAAAAATCAGTTGCTAAACTAGTACAGGGTAAGACATTGATTGTTATAGCACATAGACTTTCAACTATAGTGTCTGCCGACCAAATAATCGTGGTTAACGATGGCAATATAGAAGCCGTTGGAACACAGGAAGAATTATTGAAAGAATCATCCTTATACAAAGAGATGTGGGAAGCACACATTTCTTCGAAGGATTCGGAGGTGGCATAATGTTTAAGACTTTAAAATTGTATTTTGATTTTTGTGATAAAACCAATAGAAAGAAACTCTTAACTGCGATGATACTCGGAGTTTTCAAGTCAATGTTTGCTACACTTCGTATTCCTGCGATCGCTATCATTTTAAGAGGATTACTTGAAAAGAACATGAGTATGACCAATATATGGATGGCAATTGCGATAATGGGAGTATCAATACTTGGTCAGATACTTATAGGACTAAAAACAACGATGCTTCAGACTGAGGCCGGATACAACACATGCAGTTCCAAGAGAATGGAAATTGCAGAACACTTAAGATATCTTCCTATGGGATATTTTAATAAAAACAGTCTCGGAAAGATTACCAACATAACAACTAACACTATGGAAATGCTTGCAGATGTTGCAACAAGAATTGTCATGATATCGACGCAGGGAATCATAACGACGTTTGTTATATTTCTTTTTCTCCTGATTTTTGATATTAGAATCGCTATGATTCTCCTGCTTGGTATAATAGTTTTCTCTGTTTTCAATACTTTTATGCAAAACGCGACAAAACCTGTTGCGCCCAGAAAAGATAAGGCCGATGAAAACTTGGTTGTGGCAGTAATCGAATACGTGCTTGGCATTGCAGAAGTAAAGAATTTTAATCTTACAGATAAGACAGCAGTAAAACTTGAGAATGCGATTGTTGAAAAGCAAAATGCTGATACTAAACTTGAGTTTGCTGTAGTTCCTTATATGACATTACAGGGAATTACCACAAAGCTTACAGGTGTATTGATGTGTTTGGCGTCTATTGTATTTTACCTTAATGGTTCTATGTCGCTTTTGTATGCAATACTTATGATTATTTCTTCGTTTATGGTATATGAAAGTCTTGATATGATGGGTTCTTTCTCTGCACTTATGAGAACAGTAAATATTGTTGTTTCAAAAGCGGACGAGGTATTAAAGCTCAAACCTATGGATATTGATGGAGAAGATATTGAGCCCCAAAGCTCGAATCTCGAAATGAAAAATATATCTTTCTCATATGAGGAAAAAACCATTATTGATGATGTATCAGTAGTGATACCTGAAAAGACAACCACAGCTATCGTAGGACCTTCCGGTGGCGGAAAAACAACATTAACTAATCTTTTGGCAAGATTCTGGGATGTAAATTCGGGTGAGGTTTTATTGGACGGCAAGAACGTCAAGGAATACAGTTTCGATTCGCTTATGAAAAACTTCAGTTTCGTATTCCAGAGAGTGTATCTTTTTGAAGATACTATTGCCAATAATATAAGATTTGGTAATCCCGATGCTTCAATGGATCAGGTTATCGAAGCGGCTAAGAAAGCAAGATGTCATGACTTTATTATGACTCTTCCTAATGGGTATGAAACTATTATCGGAGAGGGAGGAGCGTCTTTGTCAGGAGGCGAAAAACAGCGTATTTCAATTGCAAGAGCTATCATGAAGGATTCTCCTATAATCATTCTTGATGAAGCCACAGCAAATGTGGACCCTGAAAACGAAGCAGAGATTACAGAAGCAATCAAAGAACTTACTAAAGAAAAGACCATTATTATGATTGCACACAGATTAAAAACTGTCAGACATGCTGATCAAATCTTGGTTGTATCTGATGGTAAGATTATAGATAAGGGCACACATGAAGAACTTATGGCCAAGGATGGATTATATAAAGACTTCGTTAATGAACGTAAGGAAGCAATTTCCTGGAAATTGGCTGTATAAATGTTATATTTTTGGTACATTTTTAGTTGATAAAATAAATACTATATGATATAAAAGATATGGCAGTTAAGGAAGACTAACCTTAACTGCCATTTAATCGTAAACACGGTTAGATGCATCTAACTAAGTTTAAACTAAAATAAACTAAATATCAGGAGTTGAAAATGAACGATAAGAAACTTAAAGTAAAGGATTTTATTACAGTTGGTATTTTTACAGCAATTCTTTTTGTAGTTGAGTTTGCCTGCGGTATGCTTGGATTTTTCCATCCTTATATTGTTGCATCATATGTAATTATGATTCCTCTTGTAGGATGTATTCCAATGATGCTCTTTTATACCAAGGTAGAGAAGTTCGGAATGATTACAATAATGTCAGTTCTTATGGCAATAATCATGTTTGTAACCGGTATGGGATATCTTGGTGCTCCTTTGATTATTGGAGCGGGTGTATTAGCAGACTTGATTGCAATGTCAGGAAAATATAAGAGCTTTAAGAAAACAGTATTAAGCAATGGCGTATTCAGTCTCTGGATATGTGCAAATTATTTCCCTGTAGTAATTACGGCCAAGTCATATAGAGAGGGACTCTTGGAAAGCGGATATTCTCAGGAATATTGCGACAACCTTTTCAGAGCAATCAATTTTAAGACAATTGGAGTTCTTCTCATTCTCTGTTTTGTTTTTGGATGTGTTGGTGCATTCCTTGGAAAAGCAGTTGTTAAAAAGCACTTCGAAAAGGCAGGCATTGTCTAAGTGAAAATCAAGCTTGATCCAAGAACAAAACTATATATGATATTCATCGTTTCAGCTGTGGTTATGATGAGCGCAACGACACCTTTTTTATGGGCGGTAAGAATATTAATGACAGTGATACCAATCATCCTTCTGATGTGTAATAAGCGTTATGCATCCGCAATTAGATTCCTCTTTCTTTACGCCGTTGCGCTCGTTTTAACATTTACATGTATCACTGAAGATTCAAAAGGAATCTTTATGGCATTTCTGGTTGGCTATTGTGCGATTATAGTTCAGTTTGCTCCTGCCATGATTACTGCTTGGTATGTTGTTAAAACTACTAAAATCGATGAGTTCGTATCTAGTATGCAAAAGATGCATGTGCCTGATGGTATCACGATATCTCTGGCTGTTGTAATGAGATTTTTCCCTACGATAAAAGAGGAATATGCTGCGATAAGTGATGCCATGAAAATGCGTGGAATCAGATTCGGTGGCGGCAATGCGGTCAAGATGATGGAATTCAGAATGATTCCCTTACTGTTTTCATGTGTGAATATAGGCGATGAATTATCAGCTGCAGCTGTGACAAGAGGCCTTGGAGGCAAGGTAAAAAGAAGCAGCATTGTGGATTTAAAATTCAAGGTTCAGGATTATTTATTGATCATTGCATTTACTGCTGTACTTGCTGTGTTTATCTATAACAAATACTTTATGAAATAAAATGGATAATACGTTAACGAATAATGACAATATAATATCGATTAATAAGGTATGCCAACAATATAAGGGAGCAGAAAGTGAGTCTCTGAAAAAGGTTTCTTTAAATATAAAAAAAGGAGAAACATTACTCTTATGTGGAGCTTCCGGCTCCGGTAAGACATCTCTGATAAGACTGATTAATGGCCTGGTACCTCATTACTATAAGGGTGAGATGACAGGAGAAGTAACTGTTGCGGGAAAAGATATTTCCAAGACAGAGTTATATGATCTGGCAGGTATCGTAGGAACTGTATTTCAAAACCCAAGAAGCCAGTTTTTTTCAGTAGATACTGATGGAGAGATTGTTTTTGGACCTGAAAATATAGGACTTGAACCATCAGAGATTAAGAAGCGAAAAGAAGATATAGTTCAAAAGATGAATATCGAGAATCTTTTGGAAAGAAGTCTTTTTGATCTGTCGGGTGGCGAAAAACAGCGTATAGCATGTGCTTCAGTTGCAGCGCTGCTTCCTGAGATTATCTTACTTGATGAACCATCATCCAATCTTGATATTGATGCAATAGAGAATCTTAGGGATATCATTATCGGGTGGAAGAATGAAGGCAAAACGATTATCATCTCAGAGCATAGACTATGGTATGTAAAAGACTTGGTTGATAGAGTATTGTATGTAAAGAATGGCCATATTTCTCATGAGTGGACTAAAGAAGAATTCAATAACCTTCCTAAAGAAGAGATTGAATACTATAAGCTTCGTCCTCTTAATATCAGAACTGATTATTTCCATCTTTTGAGTGAAGATAAGAACAGTGATTCGATTGATAATAATGCAAATATTGGTTTAGGTTTAGAAGATAAAGATTCAGTTATTTTACGAGACTTCTATTTTTCATATACTAATAAGACGTATGTCTTTTTTAAGAAGAAGTTTAAGGAAAGCGATGGCTCATTCTTACAGCTTAATATACCGGAATTAAGATTACCCAAGGGTAAGGTTATTGGAGTAATCGGACATAATGGTACTGGAAAATCGACTTTTCTTCGTTGCTTATGCGGTCTTGAAAGCAATTGTAAGGGCACCATAGAAATAGATGGTAAGGAATATAAGGGTTCGCAACGCATCAATCTGTCTTATATGGTTATGCAGGATGTCAATCATCAGCTTTTTACTGACAGTGTCAAAGCAGAAGTTATGCTTTCAAATAAAGACTTAAGTGAAGAGATATGCTTGGATATTCTTAATTCGTTAGGTCTGCTAGATTATAAAGATCAGCATCCGATGGCTTTATCCGGAGGACAGAAACAGAGAGTAGCAATAGCATCTGCAATGGCTGCAGGAGCCAATCTTTTACTTTTTGATGAGCCGACATCAGGTCTTGATTATTCGCATATGGAAAAAGTCGGAGAATTGCTCAAGGAACTTGCATCAATGGGGAAAACAGTATTGGTATCAACACATGATTCGGAATTGATAGAAACATGTTGTGATCATACGCTGTTTATTGAAAAGGGTAGAGCTGTCAGTTTAGAAAAAGTATAGTTCTCCGCCAGTTCGATTAGTCTAACTTCTGTATTGTTTTTCTAACGAAGCGGTCTTATAATATATAAAGTGAATTGAAAATATGTGACCACAGGGGGATAAATATGGCTATATATGAATCAGGCGAGATGTATCTCGAAACAATACTTGTATTAAAGAAACGAGGATTAGAGCACGTTAGAGCTATAGATATTGTTAAGGAGATGAATTACTCCAAGCCCAGCGTAAGTATTGCTTTAGCTAACCTTAAGAAGGAAGGCTATGTTACAGTTGATGCTAACGGATATATTGATTTCACCGAAGCAGGTGGCAAGATAGCTAAGAAGACATATGAAAAGCATACTTATCTTACCAAGATGCTTATAGACTTTGGGGTGAGTGAGAAGACCGCGTCCGAAGATGCCTGCAGAATAGAACATGTTATCTCTGATGAGACATTCAAGGCTATTAAAAAGAAATATAAATAAGTTTTAAGTATTTATATAAATATTGTTTGTTATAATCAAAATAATTAAGACGTTTCCGTAAGGGAGCGTCTTTTTTTACATATTTTTTGAAACTTAAAAGACTTTAAGGTTCGTTTAAGGTAAATATTTTATATTATTACCAGAGTTTACAGATAAAGATAAAAAGAATGGCATGGGAGAAAAACATAGAGAGAATAAATAGAATATGGTAAAATACTAGTGTTGAGTAAGGGGAATGAATATATGAAGTGGTACTATTAATGCCAAGGCGATTAAGGGCGAATCAATAGAGTTCGAGATTACTTTTAAGGCTGCACAATAGCTTTTAGCAAAAGGAATGTCTGCGTATGGGTTTTATACTTGAAAAAATAAGAGATAAGATATTACAGGCTGACGTTGCTAAGATAGATACATCGCGCCTTCATAACGATGTCACAGAAGTTTTCGATGTGCCTTATATTGATGACAATTCTTCCGGACATACGTATGATGTTTTCTATCGAAAAGATGGTGTCAAGAAGCCCATACTCATTGATATCCATGGCGGTGGATTTATCACAGAAGATAAATCAATGAACAGGATGTTTGGAAACTACATGGCGCATTATGGGTTTACTGTGTTTGAGCTTAATGTTAGATTGGCATATCCTAAATGCAGCGTATTTGATCAGATTATGGATATTGATTGCGCTGTCAGATGCGTGCTTGAACACGCAGATGATTACGAAGGTGATACATCTAGCTTATATGTGGCAGGACATTCATCCGGTGCGGTTTTGGCTGTTAGCGAAGCTCTGCTTTGCCTTGATTCCGATATGCGCGCTGATTATGGAATAAAAGAGAGAGATTATAACTACAAGGGCGTAATCACAGATTGCGGTCTTTTGCATTTTTATAAGGGTACCATTCCTTATTGGGGAATGCGAGGCATGATATTCTCTAAGGGATATAAAAAAGATAAGAGATATAAATATCTTGTTTTCAATCAAAACGAATCAATTGCTCGGCTACCGAAGTTCGCGTTATTGACTAACAAAAAAGATGTGCTACGCAAGATGACTTTTCAATTTGATAACGTTCTCAATGAGCGTAATGTGGAACATGAACTTATGCTTTACGGGCCCGTAGCACATACAGGTATTATCTTTTATCCATATACTGATGAGAATATAAAAGCTATTGAGAAAGTTAAGAAATACTTGGATATTGATAATCCTTAGAAGAGCATTATGAATATTGATTGCATCCATTGAAGAATGCGCATTAATTTTGTATAATTAATGCGTGTTTTTTGATTGTTAAGTAAGTATTTCAATCAAGGAGGGAATGAGAGAATGAAAAAAGTGATTGCATCTGCTTTAGTCGTATGTACTGCATTATCAATGACTGCTTGTGACAACAACAAGCCGGTAGCCAATAACGGGGAATTTGCTCCGTCTCTTGATAAAGATACAGCTTGCGATATTACAGTTGTTGGAAACTATGATAACTTTGAAGCATTGGAAGCAGAATTCGACAGATTCAACGAGATATATCCTAATGTTCAGCTAAGTTACAAGAAACTTGATGATTATAACAATGTTCTTGGAACTGTTCTTGATGGTAATGATAAACCCAATATTTTCTTTTCGTATACATGGATGATCGGCAATGAGAAGTACGACTCCGTTATTGCTCATACCGAAGATTTATCGGATACTAAGTTAGGCTTGGATCTTAATTGCATTCGTCCCGGCCTTATCAATCATGACGCAGAAGGTCGTACATTGATGCTTCCTGTTTTTTCCAGAAGCTATGGAATGTTGGTTAACGAAGATTTGTTCAAAAAAGAGGGTATAAAAGTTCCTGCTACTTGGACTGAACTTATGAATGCTTGTGATGAGTTCAAGAGTAAAGGTTATGACAGTCCTATGATGGGATATAGTCATGATTCATCCAGCTGCTTTATGTATACAGTGGCTTACCCCAAGTTTGTTGCGACTCTTTCCGAGAATCCTGATGCTCTTAAACTTGCCAATAATCTTGATCCCTCTGCGGGAGAATACATGCGTCCTGCTCTCGAAACAGTTGAAGAGATGATAGATCATGGATGTATTGATATTACAGAGTGCGATAAGATTGAGGATAACTACACGCAGGTTATTCTTAGGTTCTTTGAAGGCGATGTTCCGATGATGATATGTGCGGGCGATACAGTATCAGGTACAAGAAAAAGAGAGAGCCAGTCAGAAGCATTCACACAGGCTCCGTTTGCGTATTCTTTTATGCCGATTCCTCTGACAGAGGATGGCGGATATTTTATAGACAGCCCTTCTGTAGAGTTTTCAGTTAATAAAGATTGCGATAACTTGGATATGACTAATGAGTTTATGAGATTCTTGATTAGCAATAAGGAACTTAGTGAGATTGCATCAGCCAAGCGCTTGATTTCGCCGACCATTGATTTATCCGTTGATTCGGTTTATTCACCTTTTAGCCAAGTGCCTAAGGATCGTATTATTTCTCCTGAAGTTCTGGGCATTAAAGATGAACTTACAGTACAGATTAGATATGCGGCATATGGTGTAGGAAAAGGAGAATTAACCATCGATGATGCCGTCGCTAAGTACGGAACTTTTGAGTAAACACTCGGAGGGAGTCGTGTGAAAAAAGCACTGGTCATTATTCCCAATGTTATAATTATTGGATTCGTATTGTTTTTTACCGTCCAATATACGAATTCAAAGGTGGAAGAGAACAATCAAAACTATATTGCTGCGTATGAAAAGACGACCGTTACGGTTAGTCAGATTATAGCCAATTATCTTGAAGATGAGCAGCATTTATGCGATATTTGGTCGAATTATGTCAACCGATCTGCAGAGAGCGGAACTCCCATGACCGAAGAAGAAGCCATCTCTTTTATCAGAAAAGCCATGACATCTCCGGAAATATCCGCTCATCTTATTTTCCTGGATGATAAAAAGCTATCCGGCATTTCAACTACTGCCAATCCCAATTCTCCCGATAATTATTTTGTATCATATAAAAATATCACCATCTTCGATAATCTCGACAGCGTAAGCGATGATGTAGGTGTTGTTAATCTTACTAGAGCTTACACTAATCCCCTAAACGGAATTCAGTCCATAGCATTTATGAACTATGTTAAAGTGCTTGATTCGAATACGGGAGAATTAAAGACGGCTCTTTTGATGAGAGTGGTTCCGCTAAGTCTGCTTGAGGAGAAACTCGTATTTTTAAAGGGCGAGTATGAGAGTATCGAAGTCAGTCTTATTGATAAAGACGGTGACTATGTCATTCACGGAAAATCCCTTAAAAACAGCAATTTCTTTGAATATTACAAATCATATAACAAGGTTTCAATTGAAGAATATGAACGTGTAAAAAATGAAGTGATCGGCGGTGTCGGCTCGATGACGATTCTTAACTCAAAAGGTGAGGAATGCATGATATCATATTCTCCTCTTGAGTCTTTGAACGGTTGGTATCTCATATCTTACATACCTAAAAAAGATCTTGTAAAAAGTCGTGTTGTTGACTGGATTTTGTTGGGCGTAGTATCTGTCAGTCTGATAGTTCTTCTTATATACAATTTTGTCGTACTTATGACATTTAATCGCAAGCTCTTAGATACAGCGCAACAGGCTAATCAGGCGAATGATGCGAAGTCGTATTTTTTGTCTACGATGTCACATGATATTCGTACTCCGATGAACGCCATTTTAGGACTTAATGAAATGGTGCTTAGAGACAGCAATGATGAGACGGTTATCGGTTATTCTGAAAACATAAAGACAGCTGGTAATACACTGCTTGGATTGATTAATGATATTTTGGATTTTTCAAAGATAGAAGCCGGCAAGATGGAGATTGTAAATGTGGATTATAGTTTCGTATCCGCAATAAACGATCTTGTAAACATGGTTCAAAACAAAGCAAAAGACAAGGGTCTTGCTTTTAACATGGATATAGATAATGATATTCCTTCAATACTCCATGGTGATGAAATAAGAATCAAACAGGTTATTACCAATATCCTTTCCAACGCTGTAAAATACACCAAAGAAGGCAGCATTACATTTTCGGTAGGATATGAAAGGATTGAGGAAAAACCTGATTCAATTATTTTAAAGATTAGTGTTGCAGATACCGGTATTGGTATTAAAACTGAGGATATGAAACGTCTTTTCAAGGCGTTTGAGCGTATTGAAGAAAAAAGGAATCGTAACATCGAAGGAACCGGCCTCGGTATGTCGATTGCTCAGAGTTTCCTTGTTATGATGGGCAGTCAGCTTAATGTAGAGAGTGTCTATGGAGAGGGCTCAACTTTTTCTTTTAATCTTGAACAAAAAGTTGTCAATTGGGATCCTGTCGGAGATTATGAGGAAGCGTTCAAGCGGGCAATCAGTGAAAGAAGTAATTACCATGAAAAGTTTACAGCTCCATATGCCAAAGTATTGGTTGTTGATGATATAGCTGTTAATCTTACCGTATTCTCTTCTCTTTTGAGCAGAACCAAGATGCAGATTGATACGGCAGAGAGTGGCGATGAAGCTATTCAGTTGTATAAAAACAAGCATTATGATGTAATCTTTTTGGATCATATGATGCCTGATAAGGATGGTATCGAAACTCTCGCTGAGATGCGTGGAATTAAGGATTCGCCCAATGATTCAACGCCTGTTATATGCCTTACAGCCAATGCCATATCAGGTATGCGTGAGATGTATATTAATGCAGGATTCGATGATTATATTACCAAGCCTATTAGCCCTGACAGACTTGAGGCGATGCTTCTAAAATATCTTCCTAAGGGTAAGATTGCACCTGCATCCAGTGACGATGAGAACTACGATTATATACTTCCTGACTTTATCTTCCACCTTGGTGAGATTGATGTTAGTTCAGGCTTGGCACACTGCGGTAATGGGGAGTCTTATTTGGCTACTCTTAAGATGTATCTGGATACTGCAGAGAAAAACGCTGATGATATCGAGAATTACTGGGCTGCCAGAGATGTCAAAAATACTACAATTAAAGTTCATGCTTTAAAGAGTACTTCACGTGTTATTGGTGCACTTAAACTTGGTGAATTTGCAGCCAGACTTGAAAAGGCCGGAGACCAGGGTGATACCGAAACACTTGATGCAGAACTTTCAGATCTTCTTCATGAATACAGAAAATTGGCTAAGGATTTGGAACCTCTTAATGAAGAGGGAGACTTAGCTGAAAATGATGCTCGTCCACTCATTACACCAGAAGAATTAAGTGAAGCGTATACTGCAATTTCTGAGTTTTATTCAAGCCTTGATTTTGACAGCATAGTCAATATAGTTGAATCATTAAAAGGATATAGATTTCCTGAAGATGAGGCAACTCGCCTTGACGCAATAATAAAAGCCGTGGATAATTATGATTATGAATTGATACCGGGAATAATTGCCGGAGAAGTAGGATAGAGATGACAACGGATAAAATACTGATTATAAGCCGTGGAGCAGGCTTCATGGTTGATGCACTTGATGCTAATCTTAAGAAGGCAGGATTTATAACAGATTTTGCTGAACCCGCTGTAAAAAGCATCGAGGATGGAAGAGCGGATTGCGACATAGTCCTTTTGATGGCGGATGATTACGTATATAATTCAGTGGATGCACTTGTATATATAAAAGACATCATTTCTGATGATGATATTCCTCTTTGCGTAATCGGTTATGATCAGGAAATAGCTGAGATTAAAAAGTATATTCCTGAAGATCGCATACATCGTATATTTAAGCGTCCTTTTGATGCTAAGTATGTAACAGAAGAATTGCTTTCGGTTGCGGAAGTGGCATATGAGAATAGACTCGGTAAGCGTATTCTTTTGGTTGATGATGATCCTACTTTCCTTAAGATGCTTCAGGGCTGGCTTTCCGATAAATATCGTATTACTGCGGTTAAGTCAGGAATGCAGGCTATTACATATATAGCTAATCATAAGCCTGATTTAATCTTGCTTGATTACGATATGCCTATTACTCCCGGACCTCAGGTTATGGAGATGATACGTAGCGAATTTGATTCTTCGGAAATACCTATTATCTTTTTGACAGGTAAGTCTGACAGAGAGAGTATCATGCGTGTTATGAAACTTAAACCGCAAGGATATCTTTTAAAAACAATGAGCAGGGACGATATAATATCTGCCATCGATAATTTCTTTTTAAGTAATAAGTGGGATTATCTTAATTAATGATTTAAGTTCATTTGTTTGAACGAGAGGATGAATATGAATGAGAGAGTAGTTGTTGTCGATGATGACGCAATTATACTTAAGCAAGCTAATATGACACTCGCTGAAGCTGGCTTTAAGGTTACATGTTTGAAGAATGGCAAGCTTTTGATGGATTATATCAAGATGAATCCTATAGACATTCTTTTACTTGATATAAGAATGCCTGAAATGGATGGATTTGAGACTATCCAAGCACTAAGAGAATGGGAAGTAGAAAATTCAAAAGAAGCAGTTCCTGTTATATTCCTTACTGCAAATGAAGATGCAGAATCCGAAGCTAAGGGTCTTACTCTTGGCGCAATAGATTTTATTAAAAAGCCTTTTTCATCAGAAGTATTAAAGATTAGAGTTAGAAATATTCTTGATTTGCTTTTGCTTCAAAAAGACCTTCAGGGCGAGGTACAAAAAAAGACTTCAGAACTTGAAAGTTTATCTTTGCATGTAGTTCAGACTCTTGCAAAAACAATAGACGCTAAGGATGCATATACCAATGGTCATTCGGAAAGAGTGGCAGAGTATTCCAGGGAAATAGCTAAAAGATACGGTTACGATGAAGCCAGACAAGAAGAGATTTACATGATAGGTCTTTTACATGATGTTGGAAAAATCGGCGTTCCCGATACAGTTATCAATAAGCCCGGAAGACTTACTGATGAAGAATTCGGTATGATTAAAAAGCATCCTATGAAGGGCGCAGAGATTCTTGCAACCGTCAGTGAGATGCCAAAGCTTGTTACAGGTGCAAGATGGCATCATGAACGTTTTGACGGAACAGGATATCCTGATGGATTAAAGGGTGAAGATATTCCCGAGGAAGCCAGAATTATAGCTGTAGCTGATGCTTATGATGCTATGACCAGCCACAGAAGCTATAGAGATATAATCCCTCAAGATCATGTTAAGAGTGAGATTTTAAAGGGAATGGGTACTCAGTTTGATGAGAAATTTGCGCGCATCATGCTTGATATGATTGCAGAAGATACTGAGTATACCATGCATGAATAGAGATTGTTAGCCTGACAGTTGGAGACAGATATTAAGGATATGAATACATCCGAAAAAATATTGTATATATTAGAATCCAATAAAGATAGCTATATTTCAGGCGAAGATATGGCGAGTCAGTGCGGTGTCTCAAGAAATGCCGTATGGAAAGCCATAAAAGATCTTCGTGAAAAGGGCTATGAGATAGAAGCAATCAGCAATAAGGGTTACAAGCTTAATGCCGATACCGATATTATATCTGCCGAGGGTATAAGAGTATACTTATCTGAGAATACCAAGAATCTTAATATATTGGTTTTTGACAGTTTAAATTCTACGAGTGACAAGGCAAAGGAACTTGCCATGAAAGGGTATGATCATGGTACTGCCGTTGTTGCAATAACACAGAGTGAGGGAAGAGGCAGGAAGCATCATTCTTTCTTTTCTCCCAAAGGCGGGCTTTACATGAGCATAATCTTAAAGCCTGAGATGCTTCGCAATACTGACAGTAATGTTGTCACCTCATTTGTTGGTAATGTTGTTATAGACGCTATAAATGAACTCACAGGTATTGAACCTTATATAGACGGTATTAATGACCTGTATGTTGACGGCAAAAAAATATGCGGTATTCTTCTTGAGTCAGGAAGTGAATTTGACAGTAACACTTTACAGTGGATTGTCGCCGGGATAGGTATTAACTTTGACTCTGATATAAGCAAGTTTCCCAAGGATGTCAAAAAGAGAGCGTCCAGTTTGTTTGATACCGGCAAAGCAACTATTACAAAAAATATGCTTATAGCGAAGATAATTGAGAACATAACAAATCGTCAACCTTAATGCAAAAATGGTTGACAATCAAATTTTTTTGTGATAACTTCTAATATGCATTTAGGGATTAATAATCCTTAAATGCATATTTTTTGGAGGATACTCAATTATGAGCAGTGACAAAGCAGTTAAGACAGGGAAAAAAATAAAAGTTTTGGATATGGCGTATATTGCAATAGGCGCGGTTTTAATAGCTATATGCTCTTGGATAAACATACCTACAGCAGTTCCTTTTACGCTTCAAACATTTGCAGTATTTTTTATATTAATGCTTCTTGGCGGTGAGAGAGGAACAATCTCGATTCTTATTTACATATTGCTTGGTGCAATAGGTGTACCTGTATTTGCGGGATTTAGTGCCGGAATAGGAATACTTTTTGGTAATACCGGCGGATACATTCTTGGATTTATTTTTATTGGACTTATATACTGTATATTTACAAGAGTGTTCAAGAAGAAAAATATTTTCATTAAAGTGTTAGCGCTTGTTATTGGACTTATGATTTGCTATGCATTTGGATCAGTTTGGTTTATGCATATTTATCTTCGCGACAGTGGAGAGGTAGGAATGCTCGCAGTTCTAAGTTGGTGCGTATTTCCTTTTATAATCCCTGATCTCATTAAGATGGCACTTGCTGTAATAATTGCCAAGAGAATACAGCCTGTTTTAAAGCTCGGTGATTCTTCTAACTCATAATGATTCATAACTCACAATGATGATACTAATTGATAGGCTAATGTGATGAAAGAAGAAATAATAAAACTAAGACCACATCATTTACTCTGTACTCAGGCGTATGCGGGAGCAGGTTATTCGGATGAATTCGTTTCCAATATGGATAGCATAGTCGAAGAGTTGAGAAATAATCCTGATGCAAAAGTTGAGATAGTTTTTTCAACAGACAGTGTATGTAATGCTTGCCCCAACAAAGTATCTGATGGGGTATGTAAGAGTGATGAAAAAGTACTTAGATTCGATAGAGGTGTTATTAATGCGCTTGATTTAAACGAGCGCATTTTTTCATATCAAGAACTTATAAAAAGACTGGATGAATACCTACTATCAGGTGATGGAGATGAACGATTAAAAGCAATATGTGGGGATTGTGAATGGTATCATGCCAGTGATTGCTGGGAGAAAATCAAAGCAGAAAAATAACTACTATGTGATAGGATTCTTTTATGATAGAATAATATGAAAATATAAAGAAAAGGTAATGATTAATGATAAAGGTATTATTTGTTTGCTGGGGCAATATATGCAGATCACCGATGGGTGAATATATTTTTAAAGATATGGTTAAGAAAAGTGGGCTTGAAGATAAGATATATGTTGAGTCAGCAGCCACATCTACAGAGGAACTTGGAAACCCTGTATATCCTCCTGCAAGAGATGAACTTAGAAGCCACGGCATAGATTGTAAGGGTCATCGTGCTCGTCAGGTCAGAAAAGACGATTACGAGAAGTTTGATTATATTATTGCTATGGAGAATATACATCATAGAATAATGAGGGACAGATTCTTCGATGGAAGAGATGATAAGATTTCTTTATGTATGGATTATTCCAAGACACCCGGTTGTCAGATTGATGATCCTTGGTATACAGGAGATTTTGTAACGGCTTACAATCAGATACATGAGGGTTGCGAGGGGCTCCTTAACCATATTCTTGAGAATGACTTATAATCACAAAAAATTAATATTTTTATGATACAAAAATATAGGAATAAACAATAAATCAATAAAATAATATAATTAAAAGAAAAAGAGTATATAAGTTTAGTATGGCAGACAAAACTAAAGCAGTAATATTTGATATGGATGGAGTTATATTTGACTCCGAGAGAATAATAATAGAATTATGGGAAGAATTTGGAGAAAAGAACAACATTCCTCATATGCATGATGTTACGATTCGTTGTGTAGGTCTTAATGATAAGGCTACAGAAGAAGTTTTCAAGGAAGTGTATGGAGATGACTATGATTATCGTCGTTTCCAAAAGATTATATCCAAGCAGTATCATGAGATGGCCGACGGCGGTAAGCTTCCAATGATGATAGGAGTTAGAGAGATACTTGATTATCTCAAGGACAACGGATATAAGATTGCGTTGGCATCTTCAACCAGAACGGAAGTTGTTACCAATCAGTTAAAAGCAGCCAATATCTATGAATATTTCGATAAGGTCGTATGCGGAGATACCGTTACTCATTCGAAGCCACATCCCGAGATATTCCTTAAGGCTGCTGACCAGTTAGGAGTTGACATAACTAAGGTTTACATAATTGAAGATTCGTTCAATGGCATTAGAGCAGCTCATGCAGCAGGTGCTATGCCGATTATGGTTCCAGATATGATAGAACCTGATGATGAGATGCGTGAAAAAGCCTACAAAATACTTAACAATTTGTTGGAAGTAATAGACTTCCTCAAGACAATTAATTAAGTATTTTGACACCTTTCACTAGCTGTAATAAAAGATTATAACTCAAATAAAATAGTTTACATAAGCGATTATACTTATGTAAACTATTTTTATATTTTCGCTTTTGCATTATTTCTTATTATTTATTTATACAATCCTAATTTCATTGTGAAATATATATAAATGTGCTATAATTAATCGGTTTATTTTAACAATGTGTGATTGTGTTTAATGGGGAAAAGAAAAAT
>JAEEQX010000031.1 GCA_016285575.1 Lachnospiraceae bacterium | reverse complement strand
CATATTCTACTTTCTTATACGCAATAAAGATTAACACTCTATATCCAACAGTAAAGAAAAGAAAAATACATACAATTATGGCGCCTGTCGCAATTAAAAATATCTTATCAAACTTGGTAATCTTTAGCTTAACCGGTCCTTTTCCTTTAACTATTATGAATACGCAAAGGAATATCATTAATGCATCGAATAATAAACAGAATACCATTTACTCTCCTCAATTAGTTTAACCGTATTTATTTAGCAAATATATCTTGAAAACATTCCTTAATTATTCGTTCTTTTGATTGATATTGTCTATGTGTTTCTCTATATTCCTGTCGATGTCCATACTCTTCAGTTTTGATTGTCGCATATGTAAGATTGTATCTGCCCAGCATCTCTTCTCTAATCCTGTTTAATTCAGAATAACTTTGTCTGCTATTGAATATTAACATATAATCAGAATAATTTGGTCTTGGATATAGTTTAGCATTATAACTACTCTCCATTGAATTCCTAATGCTATCCAAGTTTTTGTCATCCCATATTCCAATTATTAATTCATCATTCTTAAAACAAACTCCATTTTCATATGAGTAGTCACCTTGACTGATCAAGTTCTCGTAAAAATCTGATTCGACCTTCTTGTCAGCAACAATTATAAGAACTCTATATCCAACATTAAAGAATATAATTGATAATACAATAAATGCTCCGGCTGCTATCAAGATTATCTTATCTACCTTGGTAACCTTAAGCTTTACGGGTCCTTTGTCCTTAACTATAAGAAGGGCACACAAGAATATAACCAGAGCTATTCCAACTATGAAAATAATGCCTTGTATCATTAAATCTCCTCTATAAGTTTTCTATTCTTTCTAAGCTTAAAATACTCAATCCACAAAATAATTGGTTCTGCAATCGGACATATTAAATAAAAAATTACAAAATATACAGCATTATTCGAATCAAGTCCCTTATACATATCGTAATCTCTAATTGCTAAAACTGCATATTTTGCAAAATCAAATATTGGTTTGAATGGTAAAGCAGTCCTTAGAAGATAATCATAAGCCAATAATCCGAGTGTAGTATATAAAGTAGTCTTCTCTCGATCTAGCTCCTTATCGAATATGACAATATTACCTTCGTTAATGCTTAACTTAAGAAATGTATTTAGATAAGGTATAAATGCAAACCATGGATGACTCTTCTTTTTTTCTCGAGCAATCAGGAATAACGCAAGGGCCGAAAGAAAATATCTTAATAATACATAGAGAGATAAAGCAATTAACTCTATTGCTATAATAGCAAAAGGGAAAATAACGGACATAAAAATTCCAAATCCAAATATAACTAGAAAAAGTAATACTGCTCCTCCGTATTCTCCGCCCAACATATAATATAAAGTATCGCTCATAAATCTCCTACTACAAATTCTCTTTACACATTAAATATCTATTTCCCTGGTCTTCAAATACTGAATAACCCAATCTTCCATAAAACCTGATGGCTGAAGTATTGGTCTTATCTACATGTAAACAAGCAGATGCTATTCCAATCTTGGTCGAATACTCTTCTGCTCTTTTAATAATTTTGGACCCAATACCGTTTCCTCTGTGGGAACTGTCTACACAAAAGTCATCAATATAAATATACGACCTATCTTCTCTATGAGATTCGATTGATATATAACCAATAACAGATCCGGCAGATTCTGCCACTAAGATAATATATTCTCCATCGGAAAAGAACTTATCTAAATATCCGTCTTCATATTCTTCAACTTCATCTGTATGATAGATGCTTCTTAACATCTCAACGAATAATTCGCTTATTATTCTCTCATCAGATGGAACAGCTTTTCTAATCGAATAATCCATAAATTTGTAACCTATATAATTATACCCAATAATAAATACAATAATAAAATACTAGATTTTGATTCTTATATAAAAATTGTTTCACGTGCAACATACAATATATATAAAATCGATTAGAAATTAAGTAAATTAAAAACCAAAATATTGTATGGAAATGTTTCACGTGAAACATTATATAGTGATCAGCGAAAAATGTTTCATGTGAAACATCTATATCTAGGTTGAACTATTAAATAAAACTTATCAATATATTGAATCAAATAATCAAACTTCTATTTCTGTTTGACTAATACTCCGTCTTAATATCAGTCAGATTAAAAGTATCTCTAAAGATTTTTTCATCACTCGGAGATTTAATAAGCATGACTTCCGTAAAATGACCATCATCCTTATTCTTGAATCCTGCAACTTTTTCTCCTGTGCAAATCGAAGAACGAATAACAGCATATTGTTTATCAGGATCAAATTCTATTATATTTTTGAGATTATCTTTTTTTATACCAAACATTTTTAGCCTATATAAATATACCCTTGAAAAAATTAAAAAAATTTTTACAAGGGTCTTTTTGAAGGAACTCCCTCCTTACGAGGAAATCTATCTTCTGTAGTTTTCTTTTTCTCAATCACAACATTACATCTACTATAGTCGGAATCAGGAAGAACAAATTCAACTGCTTTTGCTCTCTTACCACCAAGCATACCTATGGCATTGGATGCATTGGTTATCTCTTCCATTGATTCACCTGATTTATATGATATAAATACTCCTCCTGCTTTTACAAAAGGAATACAGTATTCGCTTAAGACTGATAGGTTAGCAACAGCTCTCGATACAACTATATCATATTGTTCACGATACTTAGTATCATGGGCAAGTACTTCAGCTCTAGAATGTATAGCAGTGATATCTTTAAGACCTAATTCATCTATTACAAGATTAAGATAATCAACTCGTTTCCTCAATGAATCTACTAAAGTAATCTTAAGATTAGGATACATTATCTTAAGTGGAATACCGGGAAAGCCTGCACCGGTGCCAAGATCTAGTAACGAATAATCTTTACACGATAGATTGTCTATACATTTCACTAAAGATATGGAATCAAGATAATGCTTTTTATATATATCATTTACATCGGTTATGGCTGTAAGATTAATCTTTTCATTCCATGAAAGAAGAAGAGCAGTATACTTCTCAAATAATTCTAACTGCTCATCACTGATATCAATATTCCACTCTTTTAAATCCTTAATGAATTGATTCATTAATATTCCTCATCAATAAGCCATTAAATAAATCAATGACTGCAAAAAACTAATATTTTATATGTCCAATAAATCGGACATCTCTAAAATGAAGAAACATCAAAAATAATAGTATCTTTTCCGTTAAAATAAATATAATTAACAATTACGGTAGGAAATACTTTTACATTAAAATCATTACAGTAATACCATTTGTTTCCCTGAAGATATGAAGTATCTATTTCTCCTATGTCTTGAAGAACAAAAGTATCATCCAACAACCAATTATACTGATTGAACAGATTCTCTCCCTCTTCTTCCGATAAGGTAATAATTCCTCTGTAACTTGGATCGGTAGGACCCATAGAAAAATTTTTACCGAACATTCTGTATGCAAGTCTTATGGTTTCATATTCGCATGATTTTATTCCTTTAAGATCATCACCTGAGAGGTTTTTGATAAGTTCAGTCGATGTACTATGCGTAATCTGCTCTTCAGGTTCTACAGAACAGGCAAACAGTGGAAGAAAAATAATAAAAGGAAGAATAAATATAATAATTTTTTTAATTTTCATATTATTACCCTCAAGTTTTATATGTCCAATAAATCGGACATATAATAATATAATAATCAGAATAATATTTCTAAATGATTACTTTCCTATCGACGCAAGATATATTAACAATACAGATACATCAGCAGGAGTAACACCACTTATTCTGGATGCCTGTCCAACAGATAATGGTTTGAATAACTTAAGCTTTTGTCTCGCTTCAAGTCTTAATGAAGAAACAGCATCATAATCAATATCATCAGGAATTAATTTCTTTTCCATTTTCTTGAATGCTGCAACCTGTCTCTCCTGTCTCTCGATATAACCTTCATATTTTATACGAATGCATACTTGATCAATAATATCATCTGAAAGAGGAACTCTTTCCTTATCAAAGAATGATAAGTTCTCATATGTAATCTCAGGTCTACACAAAAGTTCTGCAAGAGATGTTCCTGTACGAAGAGGTGCTGAACCAAGTGATTCAAGATATTCCTGATTCTTGGTTGCTGAACCGACAAAAGTATTCTTAAGTCTGTCTACTTCTTCTTTTATCTTTTCATCTTTATATAATACGTAATCATATTGTTCTTTAGTAACAAGACCAACTTCGTATCCAATCTTACGTAGTCTAAAGTCTGCATTGTCCTGACGAAGAAGTAATCTGTACTCTGCTCTTGAAGTCATCATTCTGTATGGCTCAAGATTTTCTTTGGTAACAAGATCATCAATTAATACACCTATATATGCTTCACTTCTATCAAGAATAATAGGTTCTTTTCCTTGAAGTTTTCTTGCAGCATTGATACCTGCTATAAGACCTTGCGCTGCAGCTTCTTCATATCCGGAACTACCATTAAACTGTCCTGCTGAAAAGAGTCCTGATACTCCCTTAATCTCAAGTGAAAGTGTTAGGAGTCCGGGTGTTAAGCAATCATATTCAATGGCATATGCATTACGAACAATCTTGCAATTTTCAAGTCCCGGAACTGTACGATACATAGCTAGCTGAACATCTTCGGGAAGTGATGAACTCATACCTCCGACATACATTTCATTGGTATATAATCCTTCAGGTTCAATGAATACCTGATGTCGTTCTTTGTCTGCAAATTTTACAACCTTATCTTCTATCGAAGGACAGTATCTCGGACCTGTTCCTTCAATGATTCCAGCATATATCGGTGAACGATCAAGGTTAGCTTTTATAATCTTATGAGTCTCTTCATTAGTATATGTTAAGTAACATGATACCTGTTCTTTTTGTATATCATCAGGATTGGTAGAGAATGAAAAAGGAATAACTCTTTCATCACCCTTTTGCTCTTCCATCTTGGAAAAATCAAGGCTTCTCTTATCCATACGAGCAGGAGTACCTGTCTTGAATCTACGTAGAGTTACTCCCATTGCATCAAGAGATTCTGACAGATGCGTAGCAGCCTGTAATCCGTTAGGACCTGTATATGTAATGGCTTCACCACATAAACATCTTGCATTAAGATATGTTCCGGAACATATAATTACTGCTTTGCATAAATATGTAGTTCCAGTAAAAATACGAACACCCTTAATAATTTTCTTATCGCCATCTTCATCAAAAAGAATCTCGCAAACTTCACCCTGCTTGATAGTAAGATGTTCCTGGTTTTCAAGAGTCTCTCTCATCGAGTGTGAATAGTTGGCCTTATCTGCTTGTGCTCTAAGCGAATGAACTGCAGGACCTTTTGACAGGTTAAGCATCTTGGATTGGATAAAAGTTTTGTCGATGTTTTTACCCATCTCTCCACCAAGTGCATCAAGTTCTCTTACAAGATGCCCTTTACTTGTACCACCTACATTGGGGTTACAAGGCATGAGTGCAATACTCTCGACTGACACTGTAAAAATCACAGTATCAAAACCAAGTCTTGCACATGCTAATGCGGCCTCGCACCCTGCGTGACCTGCACCTATAACACATACATCTGTTTCAATTGTCAGATTGTTCTTGTTGTTTTCCATTTTATCTTTAATTTCAAATACCGGCGATTGATTTTTTCATCGCTTTTTCAACTTATCTTATTTTGTTTTTTATTTTCTTTTCCCGTTCTTATCTTATTAATGCAAATTGATTTATTTACCCATGCAAAATTCTGAGAAAATCTTATCGACTAAATCATCACTTACTTCTTCTCCGATTATCTCGCCAAGTGATGCATATGCACTCATTAAATCAATTGATAAAAAGTCTTCAGGCATTGCATTATCAATGGATTCGAGTACTTTATCAAGTGCTTCTTTTGCTTTTACAAGTTCATTTTTTTGACGAAGATTTGATACCATTACTTCATCATTAAATGATATCTCACCGTTAAAGAACATCTTCTTAATCTCTGCAATAAGATTGTATTTTCCTTCTCCGGTTAAAGCAGAGATCCTAATAAATTCAGGCTTGTTTTCCATACCTTCAAAATGAGACTTAATCTCTTGAACAGTCATCTCCTGAGGAAGGTCTGTCTTATTCATGATGCATATGGATTTTTTATTTTCAAGCATCGATATAATCTTATCATCTTCGTTATCAGGATCCTTGGATGAATCAGTAACAAAAAGAATAAGATCCGCTTTTTCTATTGCTTTTGAAGAACGCTCAATTCCAATCTTTTCGACTACATCTTCTGAATCTCTGATACCTGCTGTATCTATAAGATTAAGAGTAAGTCCGTCTATGGTTACACTCTCTTCAAGTGTATCTCTGGTAGTACCTGCAATCTCAGTTACAATTGCTCTCTCTTCATTTAAAAACATATTTAATATGGAAGATTTACCTGCATTGGGCTTACCAACAATTGCTGTATTGATACCTTCTTTTATAATCTTTCCATTATCATAAGATTTAATCAATACATCAATATCTGACTGAATCTTATGAATGTTTGATGCCAACTCTTCTTCATATCCGTCAAGTGACATATGCTCAGGATCATCAAGTGCAGCTTCTATCTTGGCAATGGAAAAAAGAATCTCATCTCTAATGGATTTTATCTTCTTATATAAAACACCATTTAATACGGATATTGAATTCTTTCTTGCCAAATCACTCTTAGAGGATATGAGATCCATTACTGCTTCGGCACCTGTTAAATCCACTCTTCCATTAAGAAATGCTCTCTTAGTGAATTCACCTGGTTCTGAAGGACGTGCACCATTATTGATCACAAGATTAAAGACTTTTTTAAGTACAAGTATTCCACCGTGGCAATCAATCTCAACTACATCTTCTGTAGTATATGACTTGGGTCCACGCATAAGCATAACTAATACTTCATCCACTATCTCATCACCATCAACTATATGACCATAATGAATGGTATGAGTGGGCGCATCCGATAATTTTTTATTACCGGGTGACTTAAAAATCTTATCTGTAATTGTAATTGCATCTTCTCCAGAAATACGAATTATACCGATTCCGGATGGAGATAACGCAGTGCATATAGCTGCAATTGTATCCATTTTAAATCCTTTAAAAAAGAAAACAAAAGGCTGCTATAAAGCAGCCTTATTAATTATTTCTTCAATGTAATTACGACTTTACGATAAGGCTCTTCTCCCTCAGAATGAGTTGTTACATAACTGTCGTTTTGTAATGCAGAATGAATAACTCTTCTCTCATAAGGATTCATAGGCTCGAGTGTTACACTTCTTCTTGTTCTCTTAACCTTGAATGCCATGTTCTTAGCGAGGTTCTCGAGAGTTTTATTTCTTCTCTCTCTGTAATTTTCTGTATCAACCTTAACTCTGATGTATTCCTTTGTACCCTTATTAACTACGAGGGATACAAGGTACTGAAGTGAATCAAGTGTCTGTCCTCTCTTACCGATAAGAACGCCCATGTCTTCACCTGAGATTTCGATATTAAGACAATTCTCATTGGAATCATACTTAGTAGTAATCTCATTAGCGATTCCCATCTTATCAAGAACATCCTTTAAGAAATCATTAGCTGTCTTTTCAACTTCTGCAGCATTAACATTGATTTCTCTCTTCTTCTCTTCTTTCTTTTCAGCCTTTTCTTCTTTCTTGGCTTCCTTAACTTCAGCTTTTACTTCTTTTTTATTATCTTTTCTTATTTCCTTGTTGTCTTTCTTTTCTTCTTTTGCATCTTCAGAAAATACAGACTTAGCTTCTTCTACATCTTCGCTCTTAACTCTGGCCTTAATAACTGCAGGCTTAGAGCCGATTCCAAGGAAACCTGTTGAACCTTCTTCAACTACTTCATATTCAAGTGAACTGCTTGTTACTATAAAATGTGTGCATGCCTCTGTTATAGCATCCTGCACTGTCTTAGCAGAAAATTCTACGAATTCCATCTATATAACCCTCCTGATTACTTGTTGTTTTTCTCGTTATAATCTTTTACCATTCTTGCCTTTGAAGCGATGCTTGAGCCTGAAGAAATCTTATCATTATTCTTAACATTGGCAGGCTTGGAAGCATTGGCATTATTAAGATTGTTGGCTCTTGATGACTTAGCGTAAGGATTAACATACTTAGTATTGTTGTTAGCCTTACCAGCTATTCCCTGTCCTAAAAGACCTTTTTTCTTAAGCTTCTCATTATACTTTTCAGTATTCTTGGCAATTACCTGATCGATATCCATCTTGTCGATAATCTTATTGATAGCAATCTGCTGTACACTACGAACTACAGCACCGACAATCCAGTAGATACCCATACCTGCAGGAAGTGTAAAACAAAATACTGCAGACATGATAGGCATGAATGTATTCATCATCTTCATTGATGACATCATGGGGTTTTCTTCCTGGCCGGGAGTTGTTGTGTTTTGCTGTGCATTGGGTGCAAGCTTAATACCAACCCACTGAGTTAAAGCTGCAAGAAGAGGAATCATAACTGCTACAAGGATAAGTAAAAACCATGTGCTGTTATCTGCTCTTGTTGCCCATGATGACTTAATAGTATCAAGAGGTGAATAACCTATATTAATTCCTAAGAATAAATTGTATTTTGCCAAAGCAGCATTGGTTGAATCAACAAGTGTACTAAAATCAGGAAAAGCTTTTGATAAACTAGCCCAGTCATTAGAACTTGCTCTGTTTAATACATCAATAAAAGAGTTTCTTGTAGTTTCAATATTGGCAGCGGCATCAGGACTGTTAATCATTAACTCCTGAACCTTATCACCAATGTTGGCGATAATACCGTTTTTATCGATTAATCCCAAGTCTTTAAACTGCTTCTTATATGCAGCTGCAGACGACATAGTCTGTAACTGCTGGAATGATGCAACAAATGTATCAGACTCAGTCATAGCACCATTAGCATTAATACCCATCATGGTATTAACAAGTGCCATGAATTCATTTTTTACCATGGGAACATATGCGGGAATTGCATATATTACACGATAAAGTGCAAAAAGAATAGGCATCTGAATAGCTAACTGAAGACAGCTACCGGAAGGTGATACTCCGTATTTTGCATATACTGCATTAGTCTCCTGCTGCATTGCCTGCATCTGATCGGGATCTTTTGTACCCTTGTACTTAGCCTGAATAGCCTGAATCTCAGGATTCATAATAGCAGACATCTTAGAGAACTTCTGTTGTTTATAAGTAAGGGGTAACATCAGTAGATAGATAACTACTGTGAATATGATAATAGCGACTCCGATGTTGGGTGTTCCACCATACAAAGACGCGATTTTATCAAGAACAAAGAAAATACCCTGCATTAACTTACCGAGAACCCAAGCAACTTGGCCGATAATGAATGAGGTATTCTGCGTTAACAATAAATCGTACAATTTTGCCTCCTGTTACGGTACAGGATCATAACCGCCTTTTGAAAAGGGATTGCATCTGCAAACTCTATAAGCAGCTAAAAAACCGCCTTTTATCGCTCCGTGCTTTTGAATAGCCTCAAGGCCATACTGGGAACAACACGGATAATAAGGGCAGCGTGTAGATTTTAAAGGTGATAGATATTTTTGATATAACTTAATAAGAAAAATAAAAAATTTCTTCATATATATAATGAATATATATTAACCTTTAAGGGAATTATCCAAAGTACCGTTTAATTTCATTAAATGTAATAATGCGCTCTCAATACTTGCATAGTCGCAAGCGTCAGATCCTTGTCGCGCGATGACTGCAATGTCTAAACCACTATTAAACATCTGCTCGTGCAGTCTGTAACTTTCTTTTACGAGTCTTTTAATTCTGTGTCTTACGACACTGTTTCCCACTTTTTTACTAACCGATATACCAAGTCTGTTTCTGTCCGTGCCGTTTTTTGACGTATATATTACCAAATATTTGTTAGCATATGATTTGCCGGACTTATAAACTGCCTGAAAATCGGAATTCTTTCTTAACGAATCTGTGAAAATCATCTTAAAAATTAAGTGAAAAAAAGGCCACATAATTGCGGCCTACTTATCTCTTATGCTGATAAAACTTTTCTTCCCTTAGCTCTTCTAGCCTGTAAAACTTTTCTTCCGCCGGGAGTACTCATTCTTGCTCTGAAGCCGTGAACTTTAGATCTCTGTCTCTTCTTAGGCTGAAATGTCATTTTCATAAAGCATACCTCCATTTCCTATACGTCGAAAACACATAAATTATATAGGAATATGTAAACCGAGTCAAGAAAAAAATATCCTAGAAATATAGGAAAAATCAGCAAATTTTTTTTATATCTACATCTAGGGAATGAATATTTGATAAATACAAAATGTTGATAACTTGTTTTTTTATCAGTTAAAATAATGAATTTACATAAAAATATCAACAAATTGTTGATAAAATGTTGATAACTTTTAAAAACATGTTAATTATTTTATTAATATCTCATAAAATAGGTGTTTATCAAGTTAATCTCATTATACACTCTTTTTTTATATATCAATTCATAATTTAATCAAAAGTTAACATAAAATTAATATTTTGTGAATTTTAATAAGCCCTCTCGTCATTTGCTTTTCTTTCTATAATTAAATATAATAGAGTGAGTTAAGGAGGCTTAATATGAAACCGGTCGAAGAAAATTGGATAAAAATAAAGGAATCAGTTATTAATGATTACAATATTTCATCAATAGCTGTTAAAACCTGGATAGATCCAATGGAATATGGCAGTGAAACTGAAGACACGGTTACTATTAAGTTACCTTCCGACAAAGCTAAAATCTTAGATCTTATTACAGATAAGTATAAAGATATCTTCATTATAGCTATATCTGAAACTCTTGGTAATGACAATGTATATGAAGTTAACTTCATAGTTGAAGAGTCAAAACCTCAGGAAAAGGTTTCAATTCCTACCAATAATCAGGAAAATGAATCATCTAATCCCAGTTTAATTAAAAAATATACATTTGATAATTTCGTAGCAGGTAATAACGAATTTGCTGTTAGTTGTTGTCTTGCAGTAGCTGAAACAGCCGGAACTGATAAAAACTTATATAATCCTCTATATATTTATGGAGGATCCGGACTTGGTAAAACTCATTTAATGCATGCTATCGGAAATTATATTAATGAGCATAATCCTTCACTTAAGATTTTATACGTAACAAGTGAAAACTTTACAAATGATGTAGTTAATTCACTTAGAAGTGATAAAAAATATAATACTGATTCAATGTCTGTTTTAAAGGATAAATACAGAAATGTAGATGTTCTTTTAATTGATGATATTCAATTTGTTATAGGTAAGGAAGCAACTCAGGTTGAATTCTTTAATACTTTTAATGCTTTATATGAAAATGGTAAGTCAATTATCATTTCTTCTGATAAACATCCTAAATATATGGAATTTTTGGATGAAAGATATTTAACAAGATTCCAGATGGGACTTCAGGTTGATGTTCAACCACCTAACTATGAGACAAGAAAAGCCATATTATTACAGCTTAATCAAAAACATGGCAATAAAATCAATGATGAAATCCTTACTTATATTACTGATAATATAAGTTCAAATATAAGAGAACTCGAAGGAGCTTATAACAAACTTATAGCTTTATCAAGGATTTCTTCTGATGAGATTGATATGGAAATGGCTAAAAACAGCCTAAAAGACATAATTAATCCCAATAAAACAAAAGTTATCAACTCTGACATTATAATAGAAGAGGTTTCTAAGCATTATAATGTATCAGTAAGTGATATTTTATCAAATAAAAGAAATAAAGATATAGCAACTGCTCGCCAGGTAGCTATGTATTTATGCCTTAAATTAACAGAAGATAATAAGAATAATATTGGTATTAAGATGAAAAAGGATCATTCTACCGTTATTCATAATATTAATAAGGTAGCTGAAAGTATTGAAAATGATCCTACTTTTGAGAAAAATATAGACTCACTTATTAAGATAATTACCTCTTTATAAACATAGTTTTCAATTCAAAAATCATTGAAAATATGGTATAATTTTATAGTTATCAACATATCAACAACGCCTATTAATATTTTTATTAAAAGTTAATATATTTATTTTAAGGAGCCCGAACTTAATGAAACTTTCAATAGAAAAAGAAAAATTCTTAAATGCTTTATCAATAGTTAGTAAAGCAGTTTCCAATAAACCTACTTTAAATACATCAGGATGTGTACTTATAGATGCTACTAAAGGTTATATTAGACTTTTAGCCAGCAATGAAGATATGGCAATTCAAAGTATTGTTGAAGGTGATATTGAAGAAGAAGGAATGGTTGGTATTGAAGCTCTTCTTTTAACAAATATCATTAGAAAGTTTCCTGAAGGCAATATTAGTATCTTTTACAATGAGAGAGAAGATAATGACAATATAAATATTCTTATTGAAAGTAATGGTATTAAATATACTATTCCGGGAAAAGAAGGATATTTATTTAATGATCTTCCTGAGATTGAAAGAGACAATAAGTTAGAGATAAGTCAGTTTTCTTTAAAAGATATTATTAGAAGAACAATCTTTTGTACTTCTATGACAAGTGTTAATAAGATTCTTGAAGGTGAGCTCTTTGTTATTAAAAACGGTATTTTTAGAGTTGAAGCCGTTGATCAGAGTAGAGTAGCTATCAGACAGATGGAAATTAACAATAAAGATATTGATGAAAAGATTATTGTTAAGGGTTCCAGTCTTAATGAACTTATTAAAATAATTTCAGATGATACAGAAGCTATGATTAGTATGTATTTTATGAATAGCAATGTAGTATTTGAATTTGATAGTAATATAGTTGTTATGAGATTAATTGAAGGTAATTTCTTTGATTCATCCAATCTTAAATACAATGATTATGTTACAAAAGTTGAAATTGATAAGAAAAACTTTTATGAATGTTTGGATAGAACTACTCTTATTGCAAAAGATGGAGATAAGAAGTCCGTTAAACTTGTAATTGAAAAAGATAATATGAATGTAAGTGTATTTTCACAGATTGGTAGTATAAATGAAAATATAAGTATATTCAAAGAAGGCGAAGATATAGAGATTAACTTTAATCCCAGACTTTTAATTGATGCATTAAAAGCTATTGATGAAGAAAAGGTTACTATTTACTTAATTGGTAAAAAATTCCCTTGCTTTATAAGAAAAGAAAATCTTTATAACTACGTAGTATTACCTATTTTAGGTTAATTAGAGAATAATTATGGATTTTTATTTAAAAGATGATTTTATAAAATTGGGACAACTTCTAAAAGCTGCTTCTTTAGTAGAAAACGGAGCTGATGCCAAATTTGAGATTCAGGATGGAAAAGTTTTTGTTAACGGATCGGTTGAAACTCAAAGAGGTAAAAAGATAGTAGTTGGAGATGTTGTTAAATACAAAGGCCAGGAAGTTGTTATCAAAAAGATATAATTAAGGTGAATAATGACTATAAAATCGCTTGAACTTGAGAACTTCAGAAATTATGAAACTCTCAGTTTAAAATTTGATAAAGGAACCAATATATTAACAGGTGAAAATGCTCAAGGAAAAACAAATATTCTTGAAGCATTATATATATGTTCTACCACAAAATCTCATAAAGGCAGTAAAGACAGTGAAATTATCAATTTTAACAGCGATGAAAGTCATATAAAAACAATAATAGATAAAAACGACGAAGATGTAGTAATAGATTTTCATCTAAGAAAAAATAAGTCAAAAGTAATTGCCTTAAATCATGAAAAATTAAAGAAAACTTCAGAACTTATAGGCATTCTTAATGTAGTACTATTTTCTCCGGAAGATCTTAATATTATAAAAGGCGGTCCTGCTTTCAGACGTACTTTTATAGATATGCAAATATGCAGACTTGATTCTTCATATGTTTTTAATCTGAGCAATTATAACAAAATAATTGATCAAAGAAATAAACTTTTAAAAGATATATATTTCCAGCCTGCTCTTAAAGAAACCCTGTTTATATGGGATTCACAACTTCAAAGTTACGGAAGTCAGGTTATAAAAAAGAGAGCAGAATTTGTAAAAGAATTAAATGATATTGTAAAAGAGATTCATTACAAATTAACAGGTAATAAAGAATATATAGATATAAAATACGAGCCTGATACCAAAGAGGATGAGATAGAAAAGAAGTTAAAAGAAAATGCTGAGCGAGATTTAAAGAGCAAAGCAACTTCATCAGGTCCTCATAGAGATGATTTTACAATAAACATAAATGGTATTGATGCCAGAAAATACGGATCGCAGGGTCAACAAAGAACTGCAGCTTTATCATTAAAACTGGCAGAGATAGAGATTATCAAGAAAAAAACAGGTGAAAATCCAATTCTTTTACTTGATGATGTTTTATCGGAACTTGATAGTAACAGACAAAATATGCTTCTTGAGAGCATTAAGAATATTCAGACAATTATCACATGTACCGGTCTCGATGATTTTATAAATGACAGTTTTAAAATCGATAAGATATTTGTGGTAGAAAAAGGTAAAGTAATAGATAATAACTGATTTAGTAAACATAGTTAAATATATTAATTGAGGTAATTATGGAAAACAAGAACAAAGAACAGGAATACGGCGCGGACCAAATTCAGGTACTTGAAGGATTACAGGCGGTTAGAAAAAGACCCGGTATGTATATAGGTAGTACTTCTATAAGAGGTCTTCATCATCTTGTATATGAGATAGTAGATAACTCTGTTGATGAAGCATTGGCAGGTTATTGTAAGACTATAAATGTTACATTAAACAGTGATAATTCAGTAACTGTAGAAGATGACGGTAGAGGAATTCCTGTAGGTATCAACCATAAGACAGGTGTATCTGCTGTTGAACTTGTATTTACCAAGCTTCATGCAGGCGGTAAATTCGGCGGTGGAGGATACAAGGTATCCGGTGGTCTTCACGGTGTTGGTGCATCAGTTGTTAATGCATTATCAAGATGGCTTGAAGTAGAAATCTGCAGAGACGGAGAAATCTATTATCAGAGATATGAAGACGGCGGAAAAAATGCGGCTCCTTTAAAGGTACTTGGAAAATGTAATCCCGAAAAGACAGGAACCAAGGTTACATTTTTACCCGATGACAGAATATTTGATGAAACAGTATTTGATTTTGACACATTAAAGAACAGATTCAGAGAGACTGCTTTTCTTACCAAGGGATTAAAGATTGTATTTGTAGATAACAGACATGAAGAACCCAAGGAAAGAACATTCCACTATGAAGGCGGTATTAAGGAATTTGTATCTTATTTAAACAGAGGCAATACCCCTTTATACAACGATATTCTTTATTTTGAAGGAACCAAGAACAATATCGCTGTAGAAGTAGCTGTTCAGCATAATGACGGTTATAACGAGATGGTTTACAGCTTTGTAAACAATATCAATACTCCTGAAGGTGGTATGCACTTAACAGGATTTAGAAATGCCATTACTAAGACTTTTAATGATTATGCTAAGACCAATAAGATATTAAAGGATTCAGATCCTAATCTTTCAGGTGAAGATATAAGAGAAGGTCTTACAGCTATCATTTCTGTAAGAATTGAGGAGCCTCAGTTTGAAGGTCAGACTAAGCAAAAGCTTGGTAATGCAGAGGCTAGAGTAGCAGTTGATGCAGTTGTTAGTGAGCAGCTTACATATTATCTTGAGCAGAATCCTCAGGTAGCAAAGACAATATGTGAAAAATCAATCCTTGCACAGCGTGCTAGAGAGGCTGCTAGAAAAGCAAGAGACTTAACCAGAAGAAAGACAGCACTTGAAGGAATGGCTCTTCCCGGAAAATTGGCAGATTGTTCCGATAAGAATCCCGAGAAGTGTGAGATCTACATAGTCGAGGGAGATTCCGCTGGTGGTTCTGCTAAGACAGCAAGAGACAGAGCAACTCAGGCTATTTTACCTCTTCGTGGTAAGATCCTTAATGTTGAAAAAGCAAGACTTGATAAGATATATGCCAATGCCGAGATTAAGGCTATGATTACAGCATTCGGTACAGGTATTCATGATGATTTTGATATCTCCAAGCTTAGATATCATAAGATTATTCTCATGACCGATGCCGATGTTGATGGTGCACATATTTCAACTCTTCTTTTGACATTCATCTATAGATTTATGCCCGATCTTATTAAGGCAGGACATGTATATCTTGCAACTCCTCCTCTTTATAAGCTCGAGAAGAATAAAAAGGTATGGTATGCATACTCAGATGAAGAATTAAATAGCATTCTTGAAGAAGTAGGTCGTGACCAGAACAACAAGATTCAGCGTTACAAAGGTCTTGGTGAGATGGATGCGGATCAGCTTTGGGAGACAACAATGGATCCCGAACACAGAATCTTAAAGAGAGTAACGATGGAAGGCGAAGTTGAATCAGAAACAGACCTTACATTTACGGTACTTATGGGTGATAAAGTAGAACCCAGACGTGAATTTATCGAAGAAAACGCCAAGTTTGTTAAGAATCTCGACATTTAGTTTTTAACTGAGGAATTTTAATGATTTTTTTGATTCCTATAATTCCAATGGTATTTATCTTTATTTTGTTGATATGGTTTTTAATAGTATCAATAATGGATAAAAACATAAAATTGATAATCAGATTAAGCATTATAATTCTCGTTTATTCAGCCGTTTTTGGAGGCGGAACATTTATACTATTTTCGATAGCAAAACAGTTTATATAAAGAAGAAGTGTGAATAACACGGAGGCAAAATGGAAGACAATATTTTTGACAAAATTGAAGAAGTTGACCTCAAAAAGACGATGGAAGACTGCTATATCGATTATGCAATGAGCGTAATTGCAGCACGTGCGCTTCCTGATGTAAGAGATGGTCTTAAGCCTGTTCAGCGTAGAGTTCTTTATTCAATGGTAGAACTTAATAACGGACCGGATAAGCCTCATCGTAAGTCGGCGCGTATCGTCGGTGATACAATGGGTAAATACCATCCCCACGGCGATTCATCAATCTATGGTGCATTGGTTAACATGGCCCAGGATTGGTCAATGAGAGCACCTTTGGTAGATGGTCACGGTAACTTCGGATCTGTCGACGGCGACGGCGCCGCTGCAATGCGTTATACAGAAGCAAGACTTTCCAAGATCTCAATGGAGCTTCTTGCAGATATCTATAAAGATACCGTTGATTTTATACCTAACTTTGATGAGACAGAAAAAGAACCTACAGTTCTTCCTTCCAGATATCCTAACCTCTTGGTTAATGGTACTACAGGTATTGCGGTAGGTATGGCTACCAATATTCCTCCTCATAATCTTCGTGAGACTATCGATGCTGTTGTTAAGATTATAGATAATCAGATTGAGGAAGGCAGAGAGACCGAGATTGATGAAATCATAGATATCATCAAAGGACCGGATTTCCCTACAGGTGCTATGATTCTTGGTACAAGAGGTATCGAGGAAGCATACAGAACCGGTAGAGGTAAGATTAGAGTTCGTGCGGTGACTGATATAGAGACTCTTCCTAACGGAAAGAACAGAATTATCGTCAGCGAACTTCCTTACATGGTTAATAAGGCAAGACTCATCGAAAAGATAGCTGAGCTTGTTAAGGATAAAAAGCTTGATGGTATCACAGACCTTCGTGATGAGACCAACAGAGAAGGTATGAGAGTTGTAATCGAGCTTAGAAAAGATGTTAATCCCAACATCATGCTCAACAATCTCTTCAAGCATACACAGCTTCAGGATACATTCGGTGTTATCATGCTTGCGCTTGTTAATAACGAGCCCAAGGTTCTCAATATATTAGAGATGCTCGAGCATTACCTTGATCATCAAAAAGACGTTGTTACAAGAAGAACCAAGTATGATCTTAACAAAGCAGAAGAAAGAGATCATATTTTACAAGGTCTCTTAATAGCTCTTGATAATATTGATGAAGTAATCAACATTATCAGATCCAGTGAAAATACTCAGGAAGCTAAGCAGAGATTAATCGAGAGATTCGAATTATCCGAAGCTCAGTCACAGGCTATAGTCGATATGAGACTTAAGACTCTCACAGGTTTGGAGAGAGAAAAGCTTGAGAACGAGCACAAGGAATTACTCGAGAGAATCGCTTACTTAAAGAGCATCCTCGCTGATGAAAAGATCCTTCTTGGAGTTATCAAGGATGAAATCCTTCTTATCTCTCAGAAGTATGGCGATGACAGACGTACCAAGATTGGATACGATATCTACGATATCACTAATGAAGACCTCATTCCTAATGAGAATACCGTAGTTGCCATGACATCTCTTGGATATATCAAGAGAATGACTGTAGACAACTTCAAATCACAGCACAGAGGCGGTCGCGGTATCAAGGGTATGAATACAATTGAAGATGACTATATCGAAGATCTTTTGATGACAACGACTCACCATTACATTATGTTCTTCACCAACATGGGTCGTGCATACAGACTTAAGACTTATGAGATTCCTGAGTCCGGCAGAACATCAAGAGGTGTGGCAATAGTTAATCTTTTACAGCTTAATCCGGGAGAAAAGATCTCAGCTATAATTCCTATCAAGGATTATGATGAGAACAGAAACCTCTTCATGGTTACCAAGAAGGGTACCGTTAAGAAGTGCCATATTACAGACTTCTCCAACATCAGAAAGAACGGACTTAATGCTGTTAACTTAAGAGATGATGACGAACTTATCGAAGTTAAGTCCACTGATAAGGATACTCTTATCTACCTTGTAACTAAGCAGGGTATGTGTATCTGCTTCAAGGAAACAGATGTAAGATGCATGGGTAGAGGCGCAACAGGTGTACGTGGTATGAACCTCTCCGATGGAGATGAGATTATCGGTATGCAGCTTGACCATCAGGGCGGATCCTTACTTATCGCATCCGAACTTGGTATGGGTAAGAGAACCAAACTTGAAGAGTTCAATGTACAGAAGCGTGGCGGTAAGGGTGTAAGATGCTACAAGATCACCGAAAAGACCGGATACGTAGTCGGTGTTAAGGCAGTTAACGATGACCATGAAATCATGATGATTACATCCCAGGGTATCATCATTCAGATTAGAATGGGCGATGTATCAATAATCGGACGTAATACATCAGGTGTTAAGTTAATCAATCTTGAAAAGAACGTTAAGGTTGCCAAGATTGCTAAGGTTCGTGAGAAGATTAGTGATGGTAATGTAGAGTACGATGAGATTGATGACGCACTCGAAGATATCCCCGAGGCAGAGGAAATCACGGAAGATGAAAACTTGATTTTCCCTGTTGAAGAAGAGGAAGAATAAAATCGCTATCTGAAAAACTTCTATATAGAAAATGCTCCTGCTGAATATTATTTCGCAGGAGCATTTTTCTTTCTATTAACAAAAAAAATTATTTAAAGAACTCATTGAAATCGCATGAGAATATTTCAGTAAGTGCGATTAACATATCGACAGATGGGTTATTATATCCATTTTCAACTTTAGAAAAAATACCTGTAGTTACATAGACATCTTTTAGTTGTAATTTTGCAATTACATTTGTTGCTTTCATATCTCTTTCTTTTCGAAGACGTCTAATATTTGTTCCAATAATTGGATTTTTATGTTGATTGATTCTTTCGGACATTTTTATACCTCTATATAAAATTGTGTCCAAAATAGAAGAAAAAAGTATCCAAAATGGAAGTAAAATGATACAATGTCAATAAGATTTTAATTATAGAATGATTTACCGATTCTATTAAAGACAATTGTGTATATAAAAAAGAAAAGAGGAATTTACGGAATGAAAAAGAGATTATTATCACTCTCATTTGTTACACTTTTATTCAGTTTATGCTTAGTTAGTTGTTTTCCAAAGAAAACAGATGATGATAAGAAAACGGAAGAAGATCAGAATGTAGTTACTGAGAATCAAGTTGAAAACAATAATCAAGAAGATCAACAAAACGAAGATGAAACTGAGATTAATCAGTTTGCAATGCTTGAATTAACAGAAGAAATCAAAAATTCACATCCCTC
>JAEEQX010000114.1 GCA_016285575.1 Lachnospiraceae bacterium | reverse complement strand
CCCCTATTTTGATATTTTTTTATTTTTATTTTTTTCTGTTTTTTTTACGGGTTACAAGCATCTTTTCAAGACTCTGGATCATAAAGGTTCTTTATTTTATAACACAAATAAAGGAACCGGGAATCCGGTTCCTTTTTGGTAGCTTACGCAATGATTACTGAAGTAACGATAATACGTTCTGATTAGCCTGGTTAGACTGAGCAAACATAGCTGTTCCTGCCTGAGCAAGAATGTTATTGTTCGAGTACTTAACCATTTCAGAAGCCATATCTGTATCACGAATCTGTGATTCAGCTGCCTGAGTATTTTCAACAACGTTGTTAAGGTTGTTAACTGTATGCTCAAGACGGTTCTGAACTGCACCAAGGTCAGATCTTAACTTAGAAACAGCCTGAATAGATGTACTAATCTTACCAGTCTTGTCAATAGCTGCTGCTGCATCTGATGCTGCAGTGATATTTAAAGAACTGATGTCAAGATCAGAAAGTTTCATACTACTAATGCTAAGTGTAATCTGATCGCTTGCTGTAAAGCCAACCTGAAGGTTCTTTCCTGTGAAAGTACCGTCGAGAAGGTTCTGATCGTTGAATGTTACAGTATTAGCAACTCTGTTGATTTCAGTCTTAAGCTGAGTAACCTCATCGTTAAGATATCCTGTATCAACTGTAGAGTTTGTTCCGTTAGCTGCCTGCATTGCAAGTTCATTCATTCTCTGAAGCATATCGTGAACTTCTGCCAATGCGCCTTCAGCTGTCTGTACACAAGAAATACCATCCTGTGCGTTTGCAACAGCCTTTGTAAGGCCACGAACCTGTTTTCTCATCTTCTCGGAAATAGCAAGACCTGCTGCATCATCTGCTGCACGGTTAATCTTGTAACCCGAAGATAACTTCTCAGTTGACTTTGACTGCTGATTTGCTGTTACGCCCAACATTCTGTTGGAATTCATTGCTCTTAAATTGTGCTGTACTACCATATTTTTTTCCTCCTTGAATTTCCGGTGGCTTCCTTGCCACTCTGTTTTTCGCCATTAATCTTCCGGCCGTACGCTCCATCTGATTAATCGCTTAAGTTAACAGTAACTTATTTAATTGTATTTATTTTATCGACATTCTATAGAATAACTTAACCCCTAGATTAAAACTTTTTTTATTTTTTTCTAGCAGTTTTTGTCCATCAATTGAGGATCGATTGTGTTAATTTTATTCATCTTATTATAATAGTCTGCAGCAGCCTTCTGTCCTAACTTAGATTGCTTAATTTCTTTTCTTGTATTTGCAAAAGCACTTTCAATAATAGCCTTGTTCCTTCTTTCAGTTGCTTCCAGATTCGCACTCTTTTCCGTAACAGACGAAACAAGAACTTTTATTTCTTTTATTATTTCTTTATATTTTTCCTTATTTTCTTCCAATCCTTCCTTAATTCGGGCATATAATGTCTCGAAGCCATCATCTAATTTCATAATTTCATCGATTAATTCACCCTTTTCATCTACTATCTTAGTGAATTCATCCCAATCTATCTGCTCTGCTTTTACTATTTCTGCCTGTTTTTCGCTCTTTTCTATTATCGCAATTAGAATATTATTTTTCTTAATTAAACTGTCTCTTAATACGATTAAATAATTATCCATATCTTTGCCTTCCCACAATTACCTTCGTTTATCTCAAAAAGGAGAAGTTTACACCTCTCCTTTTTTATTTTTATTCATTACTTCTACCCAAGTATCACGCATGGTTCTTAAATGTCCTACAATTTCCTCCATGATATCTGGATCTTTAGCCATATTTGCTTGGAGAAGCCTCTGAAGGAGATATACATATACATTATCGAAATCTTGTGCTACAGGATAATCCCAATTAAGCGTTGAACGAAATTCTTCAATTATTCTTTGAACTTTAACTATATTGATGTGTGCTTTTTCAATATCTTTTTTTTCCTGTCTCATAGCCGCTATAGCTATATTACTAAACTTAATTGCTCCGTCATATAACATCAGTGTCAATTCTGCAGGTGTTGCTGTTAGAATCTTGCTCTGCTGATACTGATTATATGGATTGTTCATCATCTGGCAAATCCCCCTGATGTAAAAAATTTGAAATCGCCGTTTACTCTTTAGACTCCTAAGTCGACTCTTTCTTAGTTCGAGTATAGCGGCGATTTCATTTTTATTGCTTACTTATTGAAATAATGCCGAAATTGCGGATGAAGAATCATTCAACTTAGATAGCATTGATTCCATCTGTCCGAATTTTTTGTAATATCTATCTTCGGCTGCCGTTAACTTAGCTTCCAAATCAGAAATTTTCTTAGTATAACTGTTGTAATCTGTCTGCATCTTCTTATCATTATATACTTTATAAACAGAACTATACTCTGTGGAAGCCATCTTCTTGTCCATAGCCTGGTAGAGTTTATTAGATAACTCTGTAAAGAACTTCGAAACAAGTTCAGGGTCATTAGCTATAGCAGCTGCTAACTTATCTGTCTTTCCCGACGAAACATCGTCATCTTTATCTCCATCAATATGATATGCGTATTTTTCATTAGCTTCTGCAAGAAGATAATTTTGCTTATCTATACCGAAATCCGCAAGAGTATATTTTTTTCCATCTATCTCAATTGACGATGATAGAGCATCCCTCATCGTATTCATAATTGCATTTAGGCTTTCGTCTTTTCGAAGTAAAGAATCTTTAATCTTTCCTTCCCATTCTTCGACCTCCTTATCTGACATAGCATCTTTCATCTCATCTGTGAGCATCGAATACTTGCTTGACGATTCGGCATTATATGCCTTAGACATGGCATTAATGGTCTCATTGTACTCCTTAAAAAATGCTTTTATAGTATCATATATTCCACTAGTATCTGTAGTAGTTTTAAGCGTAATTGCTTCGTCAGATACCGAATTAGCGGTATATGTTGAACCATTAATTTTAAATGTGTTGGATGATGACTTGAATGTTGCTCCGTTAAGTTCAAGTTCAGCATCTTCTCCCTTAATTCGTGTTGCACCTACAGATTCTGTAAGTCCTAACTTCTTAAGATCTGCATCGGAACTTGTAAATTTAAAGTCATTATCTGCCCCAGTTTCTTTTGCGCTAATGAAAAGTCTTTTATTATCAACATCAAAATTGGCGTTTACTCCTGCTTCTCTCAAAGCAGTTGTAAAACCATACATAGTCATATCTTCTGTTACTTCGATATCTTTTGACTTACCTGCAACAGTAATAGAAATAACTGAGCCTGAAGAAATGCCAAGTTCTGTAAGCTTGGTGTTTTGAGTAACCTTCTCGTCAGTAGTGGTCTTAATCTCAGCGCCTGTAAGATATCCTGCTTTTGCTACAGCTTTAACCTTTGCAGTCATAATCCCCTCAGCAGCATTTTCTCCCGCCGTAACTGAAAGAGCTTCACTCGACGACGCAGTAACTTTTTTACTATATGTGCCAGAAAAACGCATGTTAGACAACTTGCCAGAATACAATCCATAAATTTTGGAATTCATACTTTTCCATGCGTCCTGTGTCCAACTGAGTTTCTTCTGATCGCCTTTAGCCTTATCTATCTTTGTTTTGTAATTGCTGGTAAGAGCAGTTATTAAGCTTTCTGTATCCATTCCGGAAACCATTCCGGACATTCTGATTTTATTTGAAGCCATATGATTTCCTCCTTATCTTCTCTCATCTACCATAATGCCTGCAAGTTCCCAAGCCTTGGCAATCATGTCGAGGGTCTTCTCGGGCGGTAATTCCTTGATTACCTTCTTCGTCTGTCTGTCGATTACTTTGATGGTAACACGATGAGTACCCTCATGGATACCGAACTGCAGCTCGGAATTCTGATTGGTAATCATCTTCTTGTTGACATCATCAACAGCCTTACGAATCTGTTCCTGTGTCGGTTGCTTCTGTTGGTTAAGTTCCTGCTGAAGTTCTTCATTTGATTTTTCGTCTGCGGACTCAACAGCTTTGGTTGTGGCATCAACCATAGGCTGCGATTCAATCTTCGCTCCCTCCGTGG